>CAYTXN010000031.1:6120-16659 GCA_964441195.1 uncultured Limnohabitans sp. | reverse complement strand
AGGAAATTGAACCAAGCTCCCTGATTTTTCATTAATCTTGCAGACAAAATTACTTTGAATGCAAGCTCCAATCGCCACTAAAAAATCTCAACTTTTAGAAACTCACGGACATCAGCGAATCGACGATTATTATTGGATGAATGACAGGGAAAACCCTGAAGTGATCAGCTACCTCAACCAAGAAAATGAGTACCTCAAATCGGTCATGAAACCGACTGAGGAATTCCAAAAGGAACTTTTCGAAGAAATGAAAGGTCGGATCAAGGAAGACGATCAATCAGTCCCATACTTTAAGTCAAGTTATTATTGGTTCGTACGATATGAAATAGGTGGTCAATACCCCATCTATTGTCGAAAAAAGGGTTCACAAGAAGCACCAGAGGAAATAATCCTGGATGTCAATGAATTAGCCAAAGGAAAAACCTATTACCAAGTCGGTGGAACCTCTACAACACCGGATCAAAAAATCTTAGCTTTTGCTGTGGATGAAATCGGAAGGAGAATCTACACCATTCATTTCAAAAATCTTGAAACTGGTGAGGTCTTCGAGGAATCGATTCCGGAAATCACCGGAAATCTAGTTTGGGCGACGGATAATCTAACTCTTTTCTATTCCAAACAAGACCCGGAAACACTTCGCTCCCACCGTATTTTCAAGCATAAACTCGGAACTGATCCCTCCATGGATCAACTGATCTATGAGGAGGCTGATGAAGAGTTTTCCTGTATGGTTCACAAGTCAAAAACCGAGGAATATCTCTTTATTCATTCCGAAAGCACAATTTCTTCGGAAATGAGATTTTTGAAATCGGATCAGCCTGATGCGGAATTTCAACTACTCCAAGAGAGAATCCCCTACCTTGAATATGCAACTGATCACTTTGGTGAGTTCTTTTGGATCAAAACCAATGAGAATGCCCAAAATTTTAAACTTGTAAAAACACCCATCTCCAAAACAGAAAAAGAAAATTGGGTTGATGTCATCGCTCATCGGCCGGATGTGCTGCTAGAGGATTTTGATTTGTTCTCTCGATACCTTGTGACTCAAGAACGATCCAATGGCCTGACTCAGATTGAGGTCAAACCATGGGATGGGAATGGATTTTCACTTCAGTTTGAGGATGAAACTTACACTGCCTGGGTTAGTACCAACCCGGAATTTGACACAGATATCCTTCGATTCGGCTACAATTCACTTGTAATACCAAGTTCCATTTTCGACTTCAATATGGTTACTGGCGAAAAAACTTTACTCAAGCAACAGGAAGTAGTCGGAGGCCATGATCCTGCGCTTTACCATTCGGAGCGAATCTGGGCAAAAGCTGAAGACGGGGCATTGGTCCCGATTTCATTGATTTATAAGAAATCTCTTTTCTCCAAAACGGGTCAAAGTCCGCTCCTACTTTACTCCTATGGCTCCTATGGGTACAGCATGGACGCCTACTTTTCCAGCAATCGGCTGAGTCTTCTGGATCGTGGTTTCGTCTTTGCGATAGCACATATCCGAGGAGGTGAAGACATGGGGAGACATTGGTACGAACAAGGCAAAATGCTAAACAAGCGAAATACGTTCACAGATTTCATCGCATGTGCAGAGCATTTGATAGTTGAAAAATACACTTCCTCAGCCCATCTCTATGCCATGGGAGGAAGTGCCGGCGGTCTATTAGTAGGCGCCGTGATCAATATGCGCCCGGAGCTTTTCAATGGTGCAATTGCAAATGTTCCATTTGTCGATGTGGTTACTACGATGCTGGATGAAAGCATTCCACTGACGACAGGAGAATTTCAGGAATGGGGTAATCCAAAGGAGAAAGAATATTACGATTATATGCTTTCATATTCTCCCTATGACAACGTAGAACCCAAAGCCTATCCAAATCTTCTCGTCACTTCAGGTTTACACGATTCCCAAGTTCAGTATTGGGAACCTACAAAATGGGTGGCAAAACTTAGGGACATCAAAACTGACCAAAACCTCTTGCTATTGGACACCAATATGGAAGCTGGTCACGGAGGAGCATCGGGAAGATTCAATGCCTTGAAAGAACTCGCTTTGGAGTATTCTTTTTTACTAATGTTAGAAAAGAAAATATAAAAAGTAGCCTGTCTCATTGTTCTGGAATCAGTATTCACCATTATTTGAAGGAAATTCTTGATTCCTTAAAAATCAACTAATTAATTTAGAATTTCATTTACATAAATCAGTCTTTAAAAACTTGCCATAGAAAGGGAAACCCGAAATTTTCCTAACTTTGACGAAACCTATTAGCACCTGTTCATGAAAATTGCCCTGATCGCCCATGATGGCAAAAAAGCTGACATGGTTCATTTTTTAAGCGGATTCCGTGATGCACTTCATCGAGTAGACATTGATTTGGTGGCAACAGGCACTACGGGTTCTCATATCGAACGTGCTGGATTTGAAGTAGAACGTCTACTTTCAGGCCCACTTGGTGGAGATGCTCAAATTGCGGCGATGGCAGCTGAAAAAAAATTAGATGCCGTGATTTTCTTTCGTGATCCATTGGATAAGCATCCCCACGAACCTGATGTTCAGATGCTAATGAGGATTTGTGATGTGCACAACATCCCATTGGCTACTAATCCAGCATCAGCCGCACTCATGTTTAAAGCTTTAACACAATCCTAAATGGAACTTAAAACCATAAAAAAAATTGGCGTACTCACCTCTGGTGGGGACTCACCGGGAATGAATGCTGCAATCCGTGCAGCTGTCAGAGCCGGATTTTATTACAACCTAGATATGTACGGAATCTATCGTGGATACGAGGGGATGATCCAAAACGATATCAAAAAGCTTGATTCTAAACATATTACCCATGTTTTGGAACGAGGAGGGACATTCCTTAAATCCGCAAGAAGTGAAGAATTTCGCACCGCAGAAGGACGGAAAAAAGCCTATACAAATCTAAAAAATCACGGAATCGATGCTTTGATAGTAATCGGTGGTGATGGTTCCTTGACAGGAGCACATTTGTTTTTTCAGGAATATGGAATCCCAGCCATTGGACTTCCCGGTACCATTGACAATGACCTTTCAGGTACAGATTCTACCATTGGATTTGATACAGCCTGCAACACAGCGGTAGAAGCAATAGATAAAATCCGTGATACAGCCACTTCTCATGATCGCTTGTTCTTTGTGGAAGTGATGGGGAGAGATGCTGGTTTTATTGCTATCAATGCCGGAATCGGAAGTGCCGCTGCTGCAATTTTAATTCCTGAAAATAGGACCCCAATCGATGCCCTTGTTGAAAAGCTAAAATCCAGAACCAAGGCCATGAAAACGTCTAACATTGTTATTGTTGCAGAAGGCGGAAAAAGTGGATCTGCTCAGGAGATAGCTGACAAGGTGAAAAAACACCTTCCCTACTATGATATCAAGGTGACGATTCTCGGACACTTACAGCGTGGCGGAGCCCCTACTTCCTTCGACCGATTACTCGCCTCCAAACTTGGAGTCGCCGCCGTCGAAGGTCTGATGCAAGGAAAATACGATGTCATGGCAGGAATGATCAATCACAAAGTCGTATATACTCCTATCGTTAAGGCCATTGTCGATGACAAAAGAGTCGATGAGGATGATCTGAGAGTTGCAAATATTCTCTCTACCTAACCAAAAGAGGCTATCTCATAAGTACCGATTGTCAGATTGAGCGTAGTCGAAATGTTGCCCCATTCATAGTAAATGGCCTTCGACTATGCTCAGGTTGACACCAATAAGCCTTTTGAGACAGCTTCTTTTCTTTAAGAATTATTACTTGCAGGGGTTCAGTTTGTCACTCTGGCTGAAAGTGAAGTTTTAAGGCTTTTCAGAGATTCCAACAGAGATTTCCCCTCATCAGATAGTGAATACTCCAATCCCTTAATCAGGGTGTCCAAATGCTCCAATTCAGCCATTTTGTCGGAGATACTCCCTGCTTTTGCCCACACATCCTGATAAGAATTCTTTAAGTTTTCCCATGCTTTTTTTGTAGGCTTCTTATCGATCAAAATTCTTGAGAGCAAAACATTCGTATCAGTCACCAAGTCCCAATAGTTTTTCTTTTCCTTAGGTTTGGATTCGATGAGCTTTTCCAATTCATCCAAAACTTTCCCAAACCTAATCTTGGTCTTTCCATCTACAGTGAACTCCTGATCTGCCATGAGTTCATATATCCTTCCGAGCTGAACTCCATTATTGATTGGATAGGGAGTCTTAAATCCAGAAATTCTTGCAGCATCAAAGTAGGCCTTGGATGAACTCAGCAAAGTCTGGACAAAATCTCCCTTCACATTCAAAATCATTAGTTTTCGTTTGTGCGCACTTCCCAAAAGACTGTACCTCTCTGCTGTCACGCCTAAGGATAAAAGACTATTTAATTTGATAATAGCCTTTTCAATTTCAATCAACGCTTTTTCTTTTTTCTTGGGTGAGTTGGAGAATTCCTCCACCCAATACTTGCAGGTGATATTACAATACTGCTCCAAAGCCTTCAATGAATATCCCGCTTTTTCGAGTTTGACTAGTTTTTCATAGTGTGAAATTGCCTGCTGATAGTTTCCAAGTTTGTTATAAACCTCCGCCTTGTATTCCAGGATTTTATCACTGGAAAGATTGGATTGTTTCAAGGCGTCCTCCAGGATCAGAAGCTTTTTGATGGCTTTTTCAGGACTTAGGCTTTTCGACTCAAGCGAAAAAATCATATTGAATAGCTCCAGCTCAATTTCCTCCAACAAGTAAAATTTTTGACTTGATCTCGAAGAAGATCCCAATCCATCAAGCTTATAGAAAGGATCTCCATAGCATTGGTACGCTCCCCATGTGTTTGTTCGACCTTTATAGCGTTCAAAAATCAGCTTTCTGGCAGATTTTGTGGCTTCGCCAAAAGGAACTCCTCCCAAAAAGCAATCGTAGAATTTCTCACAAAAATCATAAGCCGCCGAGTCATCAATGGCCCAGCCAGCCACGATTACTGCCTTCACTCCTATTTCAATTAATTGAGTACCAATATTTGCAGCGAGTTTATTTCGATGCTGATTATTTTCCTCCACTCTGTTGTCCATTTGACCTAGATAGCAACAGTTAACAAACACAAATTCAGGCACTTTGGTCATCTGAGCAATATCACTGGTTGTGAGGAAATTACCATTGCCGATTACCATTCCGGATCCTTCATCTGCATTAGCATTGAAAACTCCGTGGCCTGCCAAATGGATGATTTTATAGTTCTGGGTGAAAAGCTTTAAAATGATGTCAGGCGCTGAGCTTTTGATGAGGCTTTGGGTTTCAAAACCTTGACCTTTTAACTTCTCAGCGACTAATCCTCCTTCCTTCTCCGCACCTTTGAGTTGAGGCATATAACCTTTCAAGTCTGGATCACCTACCACCAAGGCCCTGTTATCTTGGACATTGCTGACGTTTTTGCGGAAATCCGGTGTAGCCAACTGCCTAACCATTCCTGCGTGAATGCAAAGCGGTAACCCATTCAGGTCCTCTTGAAGCATTTCCAATGGGAAATTTGCCGTACGCTTGTCCAGAACCCAAGTGATATTATTCTGACGTTTGAGATCTTCCTTAAACTCAAATGGAATCAATAGCTCAAACATCGTTTTGGCGATCTCTGGCTCATACTGATTTTTATGAGTCATGCCCTCCAAAAGTGTCTCGATATTTTTCAGATTAGCATTCAGGGGAACTTCTTTTTCACTCGCCCCGGTAGTGGCCATGGCCATGTGGATTTTCTTTGAAAACCCTTTTTCAACGCCAGTACTTTGTTCTGTAACTTTTATTCTTGTCCACCAATCCGCCGTATTGTCAAAAGGAATACGGGAAAGCCTGCCCACTTTTTCACCTAAAGAAAGACTCGGCACACTGATATTGAACTCCCTGCTTTCGTCCTGTTCGAGGTTTTTGACCGTCCTTAAGATCCCAAGGGCTCGGTCATGAAAGAGCTCCATTATCTCGATTTCTTCAATGACCTTAACCTTTCCATTGTAAGTCTTTCGAATATTCCGATTTGCATCCTGAATACCCAGAATAATAGACCGGATCGAATTATTGGAGGAAAAACCACCGTATGAATTAGCTAAGGCAATAATGGAAATCCCCATTATTTCTTTCGATTCCTCGGACTGATTTTCATCGGTCAGTGCATTTCCCTCTTCTTTTTCTCTAACATTTCTAATCGTCAGGTATCGAGATATCCCTTTTGAAACCGTCAGCATTAATTGATATGGAGTCAACTCACCAGGAACTCCCATCCCCACTACTACAGTACCTTTGAAATGCTTATCTGTGTTGGAAACATCTTTAGCCATCACAATCTGATGTGTTCCAATAGGCCCTGGGTAAAGCCCCAAGCTCAGCAAGCGTGAAAGTTCTCCGTTGAGTTTGCCATCGATCACTTTCTCAGTGGTCAAAACCGAATCAAACTGAAAATGACCCGCCAACACCGGAAATTCTGAATAAACCAAATCTCCATGACACACTTTGACCTGAATCGGCGCTTCGTGGTCTCTTGCTTCCCCATCTTCCCCAAGTCCTAGGAGTGTATTGATCGTATTTTCTTCACTTAGGTCAAAAATCTCTTCCTCCCTAGCAATAAAATCTCTCTCATCACCCCGCACTTTTGGAAGTGTATTTTGTAATCGTCCGGTTTTACCCTGATTTAAAATATCTTCAATAGCCCCAAAAATCTTCTTTTCTGTTGAGAGACCACCGTGGGTGACATTTGCATAGTAAAAATGATTGCGATCGATGATCCCTTTTGGAATGCCACTTTCCCAAGTTACGCTCTCGTCACCTTGATTGGTTGCGTGAAAAATTAGCTTTCCATCTTTGATTTCAAGGTCTGAAATCGTGGACTTTTTCTTGCGACTCTGACCTGCGATGTAGAAAATATTATCATAATTAATCGTGCTCTCCTGCTTCACGATCAGGTCCTGATACTTCCCGAAAGCCTTGAGGTCTGTCTCATTGGGAATTGGCCAAGAGTCATCACCGGAGGCCTTGCGCAGCTTTTCCCAAAAGGACCGATCAGAAAAATCATGCTTCCCTGACTTGTTGATAGGAAGCAAAGCCAGAATTCCCGGGAAATTAACAAAGACATTTAAAAGGTCCTTTGGAGAGTTTCTGATGTCAATTTTAGCCAAAAGCTTGATAATTCCATCCTTTCCGAAAAGCACATACGGAATTCGATAAGAGCCTCCCAATGGAGATCCAAGAAAGAGAATTTTGAAACCAGGCAAAGCATTCAGCTCCTGATAAGTCTCGGGATGATACAGTATAAAATCCCGAGTAAGAACTCCCCCCATACTATGACCTACCATTTTGATCGGCAGACCGAGTGTAAGCAGTTCTTTTATTTTTTGGTTGAGCAAAGCTGCATTTTCCTTCATGCTCAGTCTCCAGTCGAATGGAAAAGCGACTATGTCGTAATTCTTACTTAAATAGTCTCCCAGCTTCATGTAGGAGGTTTTGATCAGAGAATCCGGGTCAATCCCATCACTGCCATTTGGTCTTAAACAAGCTAAATGACCAAATAAAAACCGTCTATAATTGATCCATAGCAGACTTTCCTGATCCTTCAGATTGGAACCCATGATTCCCGGAAGCATGATCAGGATTGGTTTTTTACCGCTTACTTCAGTGCCATTGTATCTTCCTCCTTCCAATACCAGTCCTCCTCGATCACCTCTGAGGAAGGTGATTCCATCGGTCCTGTTTTGGCCTGAAAATTCTTCCAAACTTCCAAGAAGCCCTGTTTGAATGGTTCTCCTGATTTTTGGAGTTTTGAAATAAGTGATGTGATCGATCTTGCCTGTTTCTTCTAAGTAGATGTAGACATTTCCTTTTTTTCGCAGTGCGCCAAACTCCATACTAGCAGTGTCCACGACAAGGTCATTTTTCCCACGGAAAAAGAATTTACCTACAAGAACAAGTAAACTTTTGAATGCAAGACTCAACTCACTGCTTCCGGCAATTACGATCAGCTGGGAGTCGATTTCTTTGGAAGTTCCTTGAAAATTAAGAACCTTAATGAATGGTGAATCGGGATTCATGGATTCAATTCCCGGAAGAACGCCAACATCATCCTTTGTTTCGATCGAAGCTAGAACCAGCTCCTTCAACGTGCTAAATACCGGGTTTGTAATACCTCCAATCGCTCCACCCAGCAAGTTGATGGTCACATTCAGAAACATGTCCATCCGCTTGGAAGCCAAAGTGGTGCCATTGGCAGGACAGGCCACCCGAACTACCCGATCGACTTTGATCGATTTTGTTTTGAGAACTTTGGAAATTTTCTCGATAGTATCCAGATCGATTTCACGAGAATTATCTTTCAAAACATCAAGCTCTTCTTGTCCAAAACCATCGGAATGAGCTGAAAATCTAGCTAGTAAATCTGCCACGAGTCCTCCCCGAGAATGAGTCACAAGATCCAAAACGATTCCATTTGGTAAAGCCTCCAAGGCCGCAAGCACGTTTTGCAAAGGACTGCAAGTCAGAGTGCGATGCTGAAGTGCCAGAAGATTGGCCTCTCCATAGAAATCGACGAGCTTTTCCCATTCCTCGGTTCCTTTCATTTCTCCAAAAGATCCCAAAGAGGAAGATCCAGTCCCGTGAATGAACAAAAGGCTTTTTCTTGATTTGTCTACTTTCGAAAAATCAGCCTCCGCCAAATCAAAATCTTTAGAAACTGAAAGGACAACAGCTGCTCCAAGGTTTTCGAAAGGTTTTCCAGCAAATTTCAATGCTGCGTTTTCAGCTTTGGTGGCAAGATTTCGGACTCCCGGTCGGATGACTTTATTTTTTACAAAAACCTTAGCAGCTTTTATGGCAACTTTTTGAACCAGGCTTCGATCCTGCTCATCAGTTTCGATTTCACCAGAAAGGTAAATCTCCTCTCCGTCTCCGCTGCGCTTTAATTCTTTAGAAAAAATCTGCTTGATCGCTTCAGAATCTCCCAGCCAAAAGGTATTGTCCTCAAAATCGAGTTCTAGAATTTCGTCTTCATTTAGCTCCAGTACTTGCTCCGGAACATCACTTCGGGTGGAGCTCTCAACCGTAAATGTTTTTCGAACATTGAAGTAGTCCAAGGCCTGATCTTCCTGCTTTGAAATTTCCTTAGGCAGCTCTTGGCCACGTAATCTGATTTTGAAGGTTGACATGGTGTGTTGGGGTTTTAAAAGTCTGTTTTAATAAAAAAGAACAGCAATCGCCAAAGCACTTAAAAATTGAAGACCCTTTTGATTTGCTGTCTAAGCAAAAGATTTACAATCAATTAAATCTAAACAGTTATTCAAAAGAATGCAAAAAACCATTCAAGGATAATTTACATCGCTCGAAAACTAAAATATGGCACTTTGATATACCCTAATTGGAAATTAGGCAGGAAACCAAGTGAAGTTCGCGCCATTAAAAAATACGTCAAGGCTAGATCGGTTCTGGATCAAGAAAAATAGACAAGTCTGAAATAAAAAAATATTAGAAATATTGTTTCGGTAATTGTACAAGAACCTATTAATCAAAAACTTTTTTGATAATAATCCTGATAAAAACAATAATTGTAATCAAAATGACACCTACAATGACAAATTCCATGGGTTATAATTTCCTTGAAAACTGGATCAAAGGAAGAATAGTTTTTCCATTTCCCTGAACTTTTCTCAAAAACGACCTAATATTTTTAAATTTGCGTGCCTATTGAACCCTACCTACCTTATGAATCTCCTTTCCAAACGCCGCACTGCACTTGGCGCTATGTTTTTTTTTGTGGGACTTTGCTTTGCAAGCTGGGCCGCTAGAATTCCAGATATCCAGGCCAAATTCGATCTTTCCGAGGGGCAGCTAGGTACGATGCTATTGTTTTTGCCACTTGGATCCCTATTAGGATTGCCTCTGGCGGGATGGGCCGTGCATCAATATGGAAGTCGTAGGGTAATCATGATCGGCGGTTTTACCTATGCGATGACCCTACCTCTGATTGGTTTAAGTCCTACCATTCTATTTTTAGTTCCCGTATTGATTCTCTATGGATTACTGGGAAATGTGATGAATATATCACTCAATACTCAGGCATTGGATCTGGAAGACCAAATGGGAAAAAGCATCCTCGCTTCATTTCATGGCCTTTGGAGCACGGCAGGGTTTGTCGGGGCTGGACTTGGTGCAGGAATGATTTTTATAAATTTCTCACCCGAACTTCACTACACCATCGTGATGGGGATTTCGATATTGATTATCCTTTCAGCCCAGCGTTTTATTTTCAAGGAAAAGAAAGTATCCGAGGGCGGAGGTTTAGTTTTAAAACGACCAGATGCCTTGCTGTTGAGAATCGGGATGATTGCCTTCCTAGGGATGATGTGTGAAGGCTGTATGTTTGACTGGAGTGGAGTATACTTCAAAAAAGTGGTCTTGGCTGATCCATCCTTGATTGCTTTGGGCTATGTCGCTTTTATGGGTGCGATGGCCTCAGGAAGGTTTATTACTGATAAAGTGGCCGCACGTTATACCAAAGTTGCAGTGATTCA
>CAYTXN010000031.1:0-6020 GCA_964441195.1 uncultured Limnohabitans sp. | reverse complement strand
GGTTTTATTGCTGAATTATTTGATCTAAAAACTTCCTTTGCATTAATTGCAGTCAATGGAATAGGAATTACTTTGCTATCCAGCTTTCGCAAAAAAGTATTCCTAATTCCCCAAAAAATTAAAAAAGCCGCAGTTATATGACAATTCCTGAGGGACTTCAGTTTCGCTTTCCCATTGAAGTTGGTTCCTATCAAGTTCATCCTGATGGTAAAATCAGCTTGACGTCTCTCGCTGATTTGCTTCAGGAAATAGCTTGGAGGCATGCAGATTCAGCTGATTTCGGAAGAAATTTAGTAGATATGAATCTCATGTGGGCCCTTTCCAGGCTTGAAATCAAAGTTGAAAAATTTCCAAAATGGGGCCAATCGATTCAGCTATTCACAGGAGGAAGGGGAGCTGATAAACTTTTTGCATTTCGTGAATTTCTGGTTTTGGATCAAAATGATCAAGTTTTGGCGCGAGGAATGTCTTCCTGGCTTTTGCTCAATTCTGAAACTAAGCGGATCCAAAAACCCGAATCAGTATTGCCTGCCGTACTTTTTGACACGAAAATGAAACCAGAATGGCAGCCTTCAAAAATTCTTGTTTCAGGTGAATTGATCGCATCGGAGGAAGTGAAAGTGCGGCTTTCAGACCTCGATCTCAACGATCATGTGAATAACACCAGCTATATCCGCTGGGTAGAAAATCTACTTTTCGATCAGGGAATTCGACCTGATTCTATCGCCATCAACTACCTTTCTGAATGTGTCGGAGGAGATATTGTATTGCTCAAACTTTATAAAGGTGACTTTGGAAGCTTGGTAGCCGGAAGTGTAAATGAAAAGATTGTATTCACCGCTGAAGTCTGAATTCATTGACTTTATTTAATTACAATGGCTTTTCGATTTTTTCCTGTGACCCTAGTCACCGTTTTTACCATTTGAAAATTCTGATTTTTGTACATTAGACATATCTTAAAAATCAAATGAATCAGCCTTTTGTTAAACTGATTACTCTACTCGTAGCTCTTTTGGGTTTAGCCACCGCTCTAGTTGGAGTGGTCGGTTTTGTGGTATTCATATCCTACTCAGGAATTCAGCTCCCAAGCTTATCAGACACAGAAATTAATCAACCCAAAGCTGTTGTAGAATCGCCAATTGTGAAGGCACTTGCAGATCCGGCTGGAATGTGGAAAGCCCCAGATTGGTCTTCAGTAGATGCCGAACCTAACGCTGCTGAGATCAAGTATGGAAAAGAGCTGGTGGCAAATACGTCCGAATATTTGGGTCCAAATGGAAAAGTAAAAGCTATTTCCAATGGAATGAATTGCCAAAATTGTCATTTGCAAGCTGGAACAGTTCCTTTGGGAAACAACTATGGAGCGGTGTCGGCCACTTATCCTAAGATGAGAGCAAGGTCAGGGATTGAAGAAGATATCACTAAGCGCATCAATGATTGCTTTGAACGAAGTCTTAATGGAAAGCCTTTGACCAAAGACTCAAAAGAAATGATAGCAATGGCTTCTTATATAAATTGGCTAGGCAAGGATGTTCCTAAAGGAGAAACGCCGGCAGGGTCCGGAATTTATGAAGTGCCAGCATTGGACCGCGCGGCAGATCCGCTAAAAGGAAAAAGGATCTATGATAATCAGTGCCAAAGTTGCCACGCGGCCGATGGACAGGGAATGCCTCGGGCCGATGGAAAAGGGTATATCTATCCTCCTCTTTGGGGTGAAAACAGTTATAATCATGGAGCCGGACTTTACAGGCTTTCGAGATTTGCTGGCTATGTAAGAGCCAATATGCCTTTGGGGGCAACTTTTGAGAATCCTTTGATTTCAGATGAAGATGCTTGGGATGTGGCAGCTTATGTGAATAGTATGGATCGACCAGGAAAAGATCTTTCAGGGGACTGGCCCGACATTTCCAAAAAACCAGTGGATCATCCATTCGGTCCTTTTGCGGACGAATTTCCTGAAGCGCAGCACAAATATGGGCCGTTTAAACCCATTAGAGAAGCGAGAGCAAAATCCAAGTAATGAAGCAAATCACTCTTTTAGTTATCCTTCTTTTGACTTTCCATAGTATAGGAAACGCTCAGGAAGAAGAGAGAAAGCTTGTCCTTACTCCTGATTTTCATTTTCGTACCTTCTGGATGAATACGAATTATCCAAATCAGGATTATAAAGAGGATTTTGCATTAGGAATGAGCCTGAATCTTGGCGGTATAGTGAGGTTTCAAGAGCGTTGGAAATTTCATTTTGGTTACCGCACTTTTGCTAATGTAGCTAGTTCAGAAATATGGGATCTGGACCCTAGTACCGGACAATCTAATCGCTATGAGACCGGTCTTTTCGACCTTCTGGACACAAGAGATCGTTTTTTTGGAAAACTGGAAACCTTGTCTTTTGAATATTCTAAGGAAAATTTCGGGTTGAAAATAGGTCGGATGGGCATCAATACGGACTGGATCAATGCACAGGATGGCAGACTTTCTCCCACTGCTGTCGAAGGATTTAATGCTTGGTATGCTCCAGACTCCAGATGGAATTTTTCACTTTGGGGAATCAATCGAATGAGTGTTAGAGGAAGTGCCGATTGGCTTTCAGTGGGTGAAACTATCGGGATTTATCCCATGGGTAGATCAGTTGCCGGTCAGCCTGCTCGCTATTTCCAAAATACCTCAAGTGACTGGGTGGGTATCTGGGAAGTGGATCGAAATCTTGATGAAGGTGGTAAACTTCATTTCTCAAATACAATCGTTCAGAACCTCTTTTCGACCTATCAATTATCATTTGAAAAAAATCGAACAGTGGAAAATGGGGCCCTGACTTTTGGACTTCAGGGCGGGTTTCAGCATGGAATTGGTAATGGAGGAAATGAAAACCCTACTTTACAATATAAAGATCCCAAGGATAGGAATTTCGCACTTTCTGGCAGATTGGGTTGGAAAAATTCCAATTGGGTTACTCACTTGAATTTCAGCCATATTGGTGGAAAAGGTCGTTGGTTAAGTCCTCGAGAATGGGGAAAAGAACCTTGGTATACTTTTATTCCAAGGGAACGAAATGAGGGATTTGAATCTGTTAATGCCTTGGTGGCTTACGGCGAATATCGGTTTGAGAAAGCCCAAATTTCTATATATGCGCATTTGGGTTTTCATTGGCTTGCCGATATTAATGATGCAGCAGTTAATAAATATAATATGCCCAACTACCGACAATTGAATTTGGGGTTAAAGTACCAGCCGAAAGAGTATAAGAACATTGACTTTCATCTTCTGCTGGTCAGCAAGGAACCTTTTTATTCAGAACAATTAACCTCAAATCAGGTTTATAACAAGGTAGAAATGTTGCATTTCAATGGAATCATAAACTGGAGGTGGAAATGATAGATCGAAACTAAATTAGGAATTTCGGTTTCCTTTCACCACCTTTGTGCCATCGAAAATAAGTTTTCGATGCTTGGTGACAAGTCAGCAACGGTGATACACCTGCTTAAGTAGCAAATCAAGAGTTCTCCATTACAGGTTTTACTTCTTCTTCTTCTACTTTTTTAATTCGATATAATTTCGGTTATTTTCAGAATTAAAACCTGCAGCTTACAAACATTACGAGAACCTTAGATTTCCTTTTACCCTAAATTACATTCTTATTAAAACTATCCGATTTTCGGAATCAGAACTGTCTGATTTCTCGATAACTCTCAAGAGTAGAGTTAACAACTACTTCAAATCAACCCAAAAATCAAAATTTGCAAACGGAGAAATGATCATCAAGACTATCGTCATGGTGTCACTCTATTTCACTCCTATCATCTTAATAACGACGGGCGTTGCAAATCAAACCTGGCAGCTATTTGCCTGCTATATACTTAGCGGCTTTGGAATGGCGGGTATTGGTATGGGTGTGATGCACGATGCCATTCACGGCTCATTTTCAAAAAATCCAACTGTCAACAAACTTCTCGGCTACACCCTTAATATGGTTGGAGCAAATGCTACAGTTTGGAAATTACAACACAATGTACTTCATCATTCCTACACGAATATTTCAGAAGGTGATGATGACATCAATGCGCCCTTCTTTTTGAGATTTTCTCCCAATGCGAAGAAAAATTCATTGCATCCTTATCAGCATTGGTATACTTGGTTTTTCTATGGATTATCTACCGTATCATGGGTGACTTCTAAGGACTTTGTAAGATTGAAGCGCTACTATGACATGGGCCTAATGAAGGGTAAGAATGTCTATAGAAATTCAGTTTTGAAGATCATTGCATGGAAAATAGTTTATTTTGCTTTCATCTTGGGTCTTCCGATCGCTTTCTCTCCCTTTGGAGTGGGAGAAATTTTACTAGCCTATCTAGTACTTCACTTTATCACAGGTTTGAGTATTTCGCTGGTTTTCCAGACGGCGCATATCATGCCTAATGTCGAATTTCCTGAAGTAGATGAGCATGGAATAGTAGAAGGTGAGCGTATGCTACACCAATTGGTTACTACTTCAAATTACTCTGAAGGAAGCCGGGTTTTTGCCTGGATGATCGGAGGGTTAAATCATCAAGTAGAACATCACTTGTTTCCCGATATCTGTCATGTACACTATCGGAAAATTGCACCTATTGTAAAAGCCACCGCGGCTGAGTACAATATTCCTTATCATACAAAAAAGACATTTTTTGATGCTTTGAAGTCTCATTTTGAAATGCTCAAATACTTGGGCAATTCTGAAATGACGCCAGCCAAAGCTTGAACCAACCAATCATGAATAACACAAGAAAAAATACAATGCCTACTAATCCTTCCCGTGGTGGAAATATGGATAGAAGGCAAGTGAAAAAGAAAAAAGAGTCCACCCTGGATCCAAAGCTTTTTGTAAAAAAAGCAAAACCAAGCGGACAAGCCGGATTTCGTACCGAAACAACTTTCCTTGACTTAAACTTGAATCCTAGGCTTTTGGCCAATATTCAATCAAAAGGTTACGAAACGCTCACCACCATTCAGGAGCAATCCATTCAGCCCCTTCTAGAAGGACGCGATATGATGGCAATCTCCAAGACAGGTTCTGGTAAAACAGCCGCTTTTTTGATTCCGATCATAGAACATGCGCTGAAAGACCCGAGAAACTATACGGCTTTGGTAGTCACTCCTACTAGAGAACTCGCTCTTCAGATCGAAGAAGAGTTCAAAAGCTTGGTAACTGGATTACATTTGTATTCTGCCACATTTATCGGCGGTACCAATATCAATTCAGATTACAAACAATTGGAGCGCAAACTTCAAGTAGTGGTAGGCACACCCGGAAGATTACTTGATCTATCGGACAGAAAACTTCTCAAACTAAATCAGGTCAATACCCTTGTCCTTGATGAATTTGACAGAATGTTGGACATGGGTTTTGTCAATGATGTTAAAAAACTGGTAAACCAGATCGGAAAACGCGATCAGACTTTGCTTTTCTCTGCAACATTGGAGCCTAATCAAAAGCAAATTATTTCTACGCTCCTTAATAATCCTATTGAGGTGAAAGTGGAAAATGCAGGAGGAACGAATGAAAATATCGAGCAGCAGACCATTCATGTACCTGAGGGTTCAGAGAAGTTTGACATGCTTTCAGGGCTTTTCAATAGCCCCGATATGGATAGAGTAATCCTGTTTACTGAAACTAAGAGACTGGCCGACAGGCTAGCTAAAAAGTTGAATCAGGTCGGCATAGCTGCTGGACAGATTCATGGAGATAAGTCCCAAAATTTTCGAAACAGAATGATCGAAGATTTCAAAAAAGGGACTATACGGGTGCTGGTAGCTACTGACGTTGCTGCCAGAGGAATCGATGTAGCTGATGTCTCCCATGTGATCAATTATCAGCTACCGATGACCATGGATGCTTACATCCATCGTATCGGCAGGACTGGACGGGCCGGCAAAGTCGGTCACGCCATCACTTTTGTAAACTAAAAACTGGCAAATGTCAAAAAATCAAAACACGTTCATTAAAAAGCAAAAGGCTGAACTGAAGAAAAGGAAGCAGAAAGAAA
>CAYTXN010000030.1:0-17014 GCA_964441195.1 uncultured Limnohabitans sp. | reverse complement strand
TTAGCCTCTCCCCCTCTAATACTCCCCCAAACCCAGTTGGAAGGAGACCCTAATCTGTTACCACGACCATTTACCTGGGAGTATACTGCTATCAGAGAAGCATCAATACCTGCTAGTGATGAAAGTTGGTTTTCTGACAACTGACCCACCGGCGGAACATCCAAGAAATCATCGCTACAACTCACTGCTACCATCATCGCTGTCGATGCTAGTAGGGCTCCGATTTTTAATTTAAAATTGTTCATGTGTTTTTAATCTATTATAGTTTCTATAACTCGATTCATTTTAAGTTGTTTGGCTTAGAAGCTAAGGTTCAAACCAAACGTCCAACCGCGTGTAACTGGATAGTTACCGACATCGATACCAAAGGTCAAGTCAGCGTCACCACCAACCGCAGGATCCAATCCACTGTATCCAGTAATTGTAGCCAAATTGTTAACTGAAGCAAAAACTCTCGCTCTTTCCATTTTCAACTTGGTAAGAACGCTAGCAGGTGCAGAGTAACCGAGCGTCAAGTTCTGAAATCTCAAATATGAACCATCTTCGATATAGAAAGAATTGGCTACGTTTGAAGTAGAAAAGTTAGATACTCTTTCTACTATTGGTGTAGTAGCACCCAAATTCTCTGGAGTCCAAGCATCCTTTAGACGGTTAGAAATTGCAGCTCCTTCGAATGTCTGGAAGAAGTCAGTAAACCACTTAGACTGATTCCAGATTTCGTTTCCAATAGACGTATACAAATAAGCCGATAGGTCAAATCCTTTATATCCAATGGTAAAGTTCATACCACCTGTAAAATCAGGAACTGGATTTCCAAGGAATACACGATCGTCTGGCGTAATTCTGCCGTCACCATTGACATCTTCAAACTTAAATCGTCCTGGAGCTTTTCCGTCCTGAGCGGCATGAGAATTCACATCTTCCTGATTTCTGAACAATCCAAGTACATTATATCCAAAGAAAGAAGAAAGAGGCTGACCTACTGCATTACGGATTGGTTGGATACCTCTGTAGCTAGGGTTGACTGAAGTAATGAAATCCAAACCTGGTGCAAGAGAAACGATCTCATTCTTCAATGTTGAACCAGTGAAAGTCAATTCATAAGTCAAATCACCTGTCAGATTACCTCTGGTACTTACCAAGAGATCCAAACCAGTATTAAGCATTTCACCAATATTCACAGCGGGTGGTGAGGCATTATTTCCAGCAGTCAAAGGAATTGGAACTGTAAACAACAAGTCTTTGGTATCCTTTTTCCACCAATCAAATATCACATCCAAACGACCATTAAAGAAAGTACCGTCAAATCCGACGTTTTGAGTGACAGCAGTCTCCCATTGTGCATTTGGGTTACCAATTCTAGATCTTCTGAAACCAATTTGTGCACCTGAGTTAGAACCAGTGATATCATAGGAAGAAGCACCGATATTTCCTGCAAATAGGGAGAATTGGTTGTTAGGATCCACGTTATTGGAATTACCCATTTCACCATATCCACCACGGATTTTCAAATCGTCAATCCAAGTAGCACTTTGCATAAAAGGCTCAGAAGAAAGTCTCCAAGCAGCAGAGAATGCTGGGAATACCCCATATCTTGCATTCGCTCCAAATCTGGATGATCCGTCTCGTCTTATCACAGCAGAAACTATGTATTTATCATTGTAGGTATATCTCAATTGGCCAAAGTAAGAATTGAAGTTTACACCTTTAAACTGATCTGAATTGACCTGACGGGTACTAACTGGTAAGTTAGAAATAGTAATAAAATCAGGGTCTTGAGAAAATGGGTTTTGACCAACAGCACTGATGTTTCTTCCTGCTCCAGAATTCAAGGCTTCCTGACCTAACAATACGTTGAAATCATGTTTATCAATTTTCTTTTTGTAAGCAAGTGTGTTAGTGAAAGTCCATCCAAAGAAGAACCCTGAACCTTCATTATATCCGAAAGCTGAATTATTTTCTGAGTTCTCGTATTGTAGTCTGGAGTATCCCCAAAAATAATAGTTATTATATTGACCACCTGCAGATGTTCTGAATGTCAAGTCATCAATGATATCCCACTCGGCATAAACGTTACCGAAAGCATTAGCATTGAAGTTTCTATTATTATCCTGACCGTCACGGTTAGCTACAGGGTTTCTAGGATTGTTAAATCCTCTTGATGCTGTTCCTGCATATCCTCCAAATTCGTCATATACCGGAATAATTGATGGCATACGGAAAGCTTGAAGAATATCATTTTCGTCATCAGAAACACCTCGTCCACCAGTACCACCTTGCTGTCCCAATACCTGACGATATGTTCCCTGGAAGTTTTGACCAATTCTAATTCGATTAGTCAGATCAAACTCAGAGTTGGCTCTCAAAGAATATCTTTTGAATGAATTACCAATCATAATACCCTCTTGCTCCTGAACACCAAGACCAATATAGAATCTAGATGTCTCTGAACCACCATTGAAGCCCAATGAGTGGCGCTGTAATACAGCAGGGCGAGTCAAAGCAGCATACCAATCAGTACCTTCACCTGTGGCTGCTCTGGTGAGCTGTCTTACAGTACCTTTTGTAGGGTCGATATTGTACCACTCTCTCTGCTGCTCGATCTGAGCCGCAGATAATGGACCAGGCTGACCTGAAGCAACACCAAATGCTCCTGTGGTTGGATTTCTGGTGATCAAACTCAAATAATAAGGCATTACTGGAGTAGCACCAGTACCTAATTGAGGATGTCCATATGCTGGAGCTCTACCTTGTAGTTGTGCAGTATTTCTTTCTGCCAACCAAGTATAATCCGCATAATCCTGAGGATTCATCATATCCAGCCCAGTGCCTGGATCTGTAACACCAAACATGCCATTATAATCAACTCTCAACTTCTTGTTTCTCGCTCCACGCTTGGTGGTATAGACGATTACTCCGTTTGCAGCACGAGCACCATAGATAGAAGCAGCCGCTGCATCCTTCAATACCGTGGTAGACTCAATGTCATCAGGATTCAGAAAGTCAGTCGATCCTGTAGGAAGACCATCCACAATGTAGAGAGGTTCGTTACCACCGAAAGCACCAAAACCACGCACACGGATAATAGAAGATGTACCTGGCTGACCGTTGGTAATCACTGTTACACCCGAAACACGTCCCTGTAGGGTCTGCTCGATGTTTCCTGTTGGAATTACAGTCAGATCTTTAGGGGATACAGTAGAAATCGCACCGGTTGTTTCTCTTCTCGAATCGATAGAGTAACCAGTTACTACTAATTCAGTAAGTGTTCTTTCATCTGGCGCCATGTTCACATTGATGACGCTTCTAGATCCTACTACTTGTTCGAGAGCAGTATATCCGATAAAAGAAAATACCAGGGTTGCCTGGTCATTTGGGACATTGAGGGAATATTTTCCGTCAATATCAGTTGCGGTGCCTGTGGTAGTACCTTTTACAAGGATCGAAACCCCCGGAAGGCCTACTCCATACTCGTCTAGTACCGTACCCGTGACAGTTTTCTGCGCAAAGGCAGCACTGGAGGATAGGACTAAGAGCGTAAGACACACACTTAGAAATTTGTAAACATTTTTCATAAACATAGATAGATTGGGTAACAAGATTAATCTCAAAAACTTGTTGGTTAATAGATTATGCAATCGTTTGCGATTATTCTTAAAATAACTACGATGGAAAGCACTTGATTTTCAAGCTTCGATCGCGAATTTACCATGGTCTTAAGACCGGCTGATTAAAAACCTGTAGGTTTGAGTGCATCGTCAGATGCTGATTGAGAGTAGGATAGATTCTAAGTAAAATAGATCATAGGCTTGAATTTTGGGTTTTAATGTTAATTCTTAATCCTCAATGTTAAATAATCTAAAACAAATTTCAAACTCACTTGTCCAAATAAAAATCTGATTTTTCTCACTCATATTCAAAATGAAAGTTTTACAATGGTGCGAAATCTAAAAAAATCGATGTAAAACTGCGAAAATTCGAAATAAAAAGTCGTTTCCTTGAAAAGAAGGTAAAAAATGGAGCGATTAGTAAATTATTAAGAATTTTATTTCTCTATTTTTTACTTGAATTTATATTTTCAAAATGGTGCCCACCTAATGAATTTAGGCTGCAACAAGTTTCCCGAAATGTAAATAACAATGAGTTTTTATTCTCACTCGTAAGGAGAAATACAAGTTTTAAAATAACCCGAAGTTCAGTTTGAAGATATTCCTGCAAAAAATTCATCGCTATCCCTTATCTCCTCAAAAAGCGGATCTTGGAAGGCTAGGTTAGACAATTGCCTATTTGCATCAATTGCTTTTTTCAAGTGTATCAATGCGACTTCTTTTTGCCCGCTTGCAGCCGCTATCATTGCCAGCCCATAAAACCCGTATCCGAAAACCCTTCCGTGCTCAACTGATTCCTCAAATGCTATAGAGGCATTTGCGAAATCCTGAATCATAAAATAAGCAAGTCCTTTATTGAAATAGTCTTTAGGATCTGAAAACTTGTAAACAAACCGAAGTGTGGCCAGCTTGTAATCCCCTCTCAAAATATCCAAAGCACCTTTTAGGGCTTCATTATGCATTAAAAAATCTGGATTTTGAGTCATTGATGAAGCTTCGGACAACTTTAAATAAGCTTCCCAATAGTTACCCTCAAGCGCATAAATTTGTCCTTGATTGTGAATGGTATAGGGATTGGGATCAATCCGATAGGCCTGGGTGAGGAGCCTCAAACCCTCTTCCCAGAGAATTTCTTTGGATTGCTGATCTAATGTCCGTTGAGCTTGACGCATTCGCACTACGGCCATATTATTATAAGGCAAGGCAGATCGGAAAAATTCCGTCATTTTGGAATAGATCACTGCTTTCTCTTCCAAACTCTGACTCGCTTCAGCAGCCAATGCCCATTCCTCGAAGGATAATGCATTTGTACCATCAGTTTTTAAAAGTGCTTCCTTGAGTTTGATAGTCTGCTGTATATCCAGACCTGTTCTTGGCTTAGATGAGATTTCAATTTTGGCAACCCGAAGCTTTGGATAGAGATCCTGAGCAACCTGAGAAAAACCTGGGACTTTTTTTAGACGATCATTTTGCTCGAGATAAGACTCCTGATTCATTAATATTGCATAGAGTTCATCCATCCGATTAGTAGATATCCCCTTGTAATCTCTCATCAGCAATCGCAGGTCAAACCAATCATTGCGACGAGAATCTGTCTTTATTAGGGAATCGGGCAATAAATTTAAGCGAGTTCCGAGTGCTTTTTTAGCGGATTCAGCGCGGTTCATACCTAGGGTACCATTTTTTCCTTCTCCTATTTCTGGGGATTCTATTCCGGTAATTTTTATTTCTTGAATGTCCGGATTTGCCTCAAGAAAGGCATCAATTTCCTGTATTGTCTTCAGATTTGCCGAGCTAGATTTGTAAATTGAAGATCCCAAATCAAATTGTAATGAGAAATCTTTCTCTCGTACCATCTCCCGATCTAAAACTCCTGATGTCATAAATAAACCCACCACTGGAATTGGTTCGTCGGAATAGACATCTCCTAATTTGACCATAAGTTGGTGAGCCAATACTCCTCTTGCGAGAATTTTCTTTTCAAAAGGAGATTGATTTTCTTTTTTTCCCTGAAAAAAAGAAGCCTCTAACACTGCTCCAGCCATCCATGGCTCATATTTTAGTGCAATCTTTTTTTCATAGGCATAGTTTGAGACATTCTTTTTCAAATCAATTTCGCCAAGATCAAGTTGGTTTTTCTCTCCTTTGAATAAAAGTGTGATTTTTGGATTCTTGGGAATCAAAATGGATTCAATGGGGATAGATCCTTTAACAGAAAAGCGAATTGAGTCACCATCCAGTTTAAGTTTTTGAGGTATAAGTTCTGCATCCTTGAGAAATCGATTTTCAGGCATTATTATTGAACCTGAAATGATCAATGCAGAATTCATTAAAAACAATAAGCTCAGGATTTTAAACATTCCTTTGTTGCGTTGATTTATAAATTTAATTGCTGAATTATCTTATTTTTAGCTGTCAAAACCATCACAATCCATGGAAAAACTGAAACTCTTCTTCGAAGAAAGTGCCTTTGGGGTTTGTTCCCGTCTTGGGGAAAAACTCAACTTTCCGATTGACAGTATTCGTCTTTTCTTTATTTATTCCTCTTTTGTCACGATGGGATCACCCATCATTCTTTACGTAAGTATGGCAATGATGATGAAAATCCGAAAGTATTTTCGAAAAATGAACAATCCTGTACTTTTTGATTAAAGCTGACTAAACAGGCGCTTTCGCAGGATCAAATAATTCCAGAAAATAAATCGAACAGGACCTGAGCTACTTAAAACCAATTCAGACTTATTGATCGGTCTTTCAAATAAGTCTCGTCCTTTCCAAAAGTCTTGGTACCCTTTGAAAACAGCAAAAGCAAATTCCTTTTGGCCCTTTAGCAAGAATCCAAGTGCCGCAGCCATTTCAAATGCACCCTTAGCTAAAAGTATTCCCAAATATTTTGGTCCTGTCACATTTTTGCGAACCATGCTGAGACTGTTTCGGATATTTAGATAGAGTTTCCTGGGACTGGATCTATTCAAAGTGGCTCCCCCTTGATGAAAAACGGTCACGGATCCCAAATACCCGATTTTTCTTCCCGACCTGCGTAATCGCCAACACAAATCAATCTCTTCCATGTGTGCAAAAAAATGGGCATCAAATCCACCTTGTTCAAAAAAATCATTTGCTCGGATGACCAAACAGGCACCTGAAGCCCAATCTACTTGAATCGTATCATCATATTGCCCATGGTCTATTTCCAAAGTATTCCAAATCCTCCCGCGGCAATAGGGATAACCCAAATCATCCAAGAATCCACCCCCAGCTCCTGCGTAGTCAAAGGTTTTTCTGTCTTCCCAAGACAAAATCTTTGGCTGAATTGCAGTGTAATCAGGGTATTTCGCTATCCAACTTATTAAATCCGAGTCCCATGAAGGAGTTACTTCCACGTCAGAATTGAGTAAAATAAAAAAATCATATTTTCCCTTTAATTCTTCTAAACCCCAATTATACCCACCTGCATAGCCAAAGTTTGAATGGAGCTTTATCAGATTAATTTCAGGAAAATTCTTTTCCAAAAAATCAATGGAATTATCTGTGCTGGCATTGTCAATTATCCAAGCTTCAAACTCACTATGAGCAATCACAGAAGGTAAAAAAAAAGGTAAAACCTGCCTTCCGTTGTAATTTAAAATAACTATGGCTGCCTTTTTCATCTGGTAATATTTTTTTTACTATAGGCTACATTGCGTATCCGGAATGATTCACAATCATCTTTCTGAATCAAAACTTTCGCCTTGCTCGATTTCATCCGAACATATTTCCCAGATCCATTCCTGGGATATTTGGAATCATCCCCTCAGTAGCGGCCTTCATTTCAGATTTGATCTTCACGTCGATGGCTTCCATTGCTTTGTTGGTGGCCGCCACTATTAAATCGCTAAGCATTTCTTTGTCACTGGCATTGACCAAAGACTCATCCATCTCGATTTTCATCACCTTTCTATCCCCATTGACCAGGACTTTGACCATGCCAGCACCAGATTCACCTTCAGCAGTCAAGTGAACCAGTCGAGCCTGAGTCTCCTTAATTTTCGCTTGGGCTTCTTTCACTTTGCCCATCATTCCCATTATATCAAACATAAGTTTTGGTTTAAATTTTATGACTTGGGTTAAAACACTTTTTTAAAATATTGACAAGAAGTTGACACCGAAATGAGTATTTATCGTTTATAACATACTGTATTTCAATTTATTTCAAACTTCTTAAGTAACTTCTATACAAAATAACTAGTTCAGGTAAATGATAAACCTCCTATCGATATGAAATAAAGCATGACCCAAAGCGACACACAAAGGGATGCTCAGATAGCTATCGGAGAATGCATGCGAGATTCCTTCTGACAACTTAAATCAAATTATAAACAGATGAAAACCATACTAACTATTGAAAAAGAAAATATTTCAAAGCTTATTTTCGCAAAG
The DNA here is from genome assembly GCA_964441195.1 of uncultured Limnohabitans sp. Lineage (GTDB taxonomy): Bacteria > Bacteroidota > Bacteroidia > Cytophagales > Cyclobacteriaceae > Algoriphagus. Next base: position 8,987 of record CAYTXN010000030.1, on the reverse strand, counting down.
ACCGATGTTCTCCTTGAACCTGAAAAACAAAAGCGACGATTGACATACTTATACAGGTCTCAGACATTAGGCAATTTGCTACAGACCAAAGTCAAAATCACCTTCGAAACCCAGGACCAACAGACTTATCAAGTCGATACGACTGTTTGGGCAGTAGGAGATGATTTTGTTTCACTTAAAGGTGGAGTATTTATTCCTATACACTCCATACTTCAAGTCGACTAGGAAAGTTGATCAATTGTTTCTTCTATGGTGGATTTTGTCTGTTCACCGGAATTCATATTTTTCACCGAAATCATACCTGAGTCGATCTCTTCTTCCCCACACACCCCTACAAAAGGAATTCCCTTTTTATTGGCAAAATCAAACTGCTTTTGAATTTTGGTCTGATGAGGATAGATCTCAGTTTTAATTCCAGCTTTTCGAAATTGATTGAGGAGCCTAAGAGCATACTGAAAACCTTCAAGATTAAAATAGGTCAACAGTAATCTCGTACTTGTGTGGGTTTCCTCGGGAAATAAATCCAATTCATCCATTACATCATACAATCGATCCACTCCGAAAGAAAATCCCACGCCGGAAACTCCGGAAAGCCCAAAAACCCCAGTCAAATTATCATAACGTCCGCCTCCACCTACAGACCCAATGGAAACATTGTTGACTTTAACTTCGAAAATCGCACCTGTATAGTAAGAAAGCCCTCGAGCAAGCATGATGTCAAAATCGACATGATCGAGATTTTCACCCATTTGTATTAGAATTTCAAAAGTTTCCTCAAGCTCTACGACTCCTCTTAATCCCGTTTCAGACTTTTTTAAGAAATCTTTCAAAAAGTCTAATTTTCCGGTAAGATCACTTTGCAGTGAAACCAAGGGAGCGAGCTTTTCCAATGATTCCTCACAAAATCCTCGCTGAGTGAGTTCTTCCTTGACTTTTTCCCAACCAATTTTATCCAACTTATCGATCGCTACGCAAAGCGGACCTTCTTTTCCAGCTTCACCTATTGCTTCTGAAATTCCGGTAAGGATTTTTCGGTTGTTGATTTTGATGCTGTAGTCTTTCAACTTGAGTTTTTCAAAAACCCTGCGAATCATCAGGACTATCTCAGCCTCGCACACCAAACTATCGGTGCCTACCACATCGGCATCACACTGATAAAATTCACGATAGCGGCCCTTTTGTGGTCTATCAGCTCTCCATACTGGTTGAATTTGAAATCGTTTGAATGGAAAGGTCAATTCATTCCGATTCATCACGACATATCTTGCAAATGGAACAGTCAGGTCGTAGCGAAGGCCTTTTTCGGATACTTTATTCAACACAGAATTTGATCCTTTCTCCAAATCACCTGCCTCCACATCTTTCAAAAAATCACCACTATTCAAAACTTTAAACAGCAACTGATCTCCCTCATCTCCATATTTCCCCGTAAGAGTACTGAGATTTTCCATGGCAGGCGTCTCGATCTGTTGGTAGCCAAAAAGTTGAAAAGTGTCCTTGATCGTGTCCAAAATGAACGTCCTTCGGGCCATTTGCAAGGGTCCAAAATCTCGGGTGCCTTTTGGTAAGCTCGGCTTTTGCATGGGTAATTTTTAATGAATGAGGACCAAATTTATTTAAAAATCATCAAACGCCTGTGTAATTCCCGCTAATACTCAGGAATAAAATAAGAAGTTTTGTAGGCAGTAATCAATTGTTTCCTTACTTTTGCACCTCGTTTTGAACTCAAAAACTTAAACATATACGTCCATGGCAGTAACTACATTAAAAAGAAAACTGAAACGAAAAAGACAAGGTCAAACCGCTCGCGTGATCAAAATCAAGCAATTGTGCGCTAAGCCTGTGATTAGAAATGTGGATGTTGAGGCTTTAAAAGCTTCTTTCACCAAGTAATCACGAGTCTCTAAGAAATAGTAAAGGCGACCAATGGTCGCCTTTTTTTTTATGCTTTAATAAGCAAGCAGCCCTTATTTGATTCTTTCTTTCTGAAGTCGCTCAAATTCCTCCAGCAAGGCAAGGAGCTTAATCCGCACGTTTTTATCAGAAATATCCAAACCCATAGCGGAGAACTGGGTGGTAATAAATTTCAAAGCATTGTAAGGAGTTACTTGGACTTTGTTAAATGCGGCCTCTTCGGGCGTAAGGATATTGTTATACATATCCATCAGCACGTAGCCACGATCAGATGTTCGCAAGACCTCGAGCGCCTTGTCGATGACAGAATTCCAATTCATTTGTGTTAAGTATTAATAAAGGGTGGGTTAAGCGGTGGTAATTTTTATTGCTCAAAAATACTGATTTGAAGCCAATGACCTAAAGATCAATCATAAAACCTGATTTTTAATCTTTTTATTATTTCCCAATCCTTCGAAAGGTTAAAGAGAAACAATTCCTATTTTAGTCAAACTTTTATCCCTGGCCGGTCAAATTAGAAAACGTTAGGGCTCTTTTCAGTAAATTTTTAATTCTAAAACAGACAAAAAATGGGTGTTTCGCCAAATGTTGCCTTCCAGACTTTGCGAAGTATTACTGAGTTTTCAAATGTGCCCGATGATCAATTAAAATGGCTTTTTGAAAATTCGGAAATCAGGTCACTTCATGAGGGAGACTTTTTATTTGAACCCGACCAACCCATCGAATGGATTTATATTTTTCTGGATGGCTCCTTAGAGTTATATTATTTTCAAGGAGGAAATAAGAGAACTATCGCGCAATATCAAAAAGGAGGAATCCTTGGCTATCTCCCCTACTCACGTGCCCAAAAATCCATCGGATATGGTGAAATCACCAGTCAAGCCGAGATTCTCAGTTATCCCAAATCAAAAATCCAGGAATTGATTCACCAAAATCCAGAACTCACCGAGGAAATGGTGCACTTCATGGTTTCGAGAGTTCGCAGCTTCACTTCTCAAAATCTGCAAAACGAAAAAATGCTGGCACTCGGGAAGCTTTCGGCAGGTTTGACTCATGAACTTAACAACCCCATCGCATCAATTAATCGGGACAACGCAGAGCTGCATCGACTTTTCAAATCAGAGAATATGAGCGACCTTTCCCTGAGTTGCTCAGGATTGGATGCATCTGAAAAGGACCAGCTAATCGAATCCATTGAAAAGTGGAAAAAATCCCGCCGATCAATGGAAATGAAAGCTCTGGACATTCGTCGACTCGAAAATGAATGGATTGACAGACTCGAAATTTGGGGAATAGATGACCCTGACGAGGCAGCAGAAGTTTTTTGTGACTTTGGAATCAATCCTGAAGAAATCAACCATTGGATCAAAAAAATCAAACCTGAGCTAGTGCCTGTATGGCTGGGATGGATACAATTTTTACTTCAAAGTCAAGCCTTAATCAACAATATTCAAACAGCAACCGAACGCATCGGAAAACTGATCGGAGCAGTGAAATCCTATACTCACATGGACAGGGCTCCGGAAAAAGGTGAAGTGGACTTGGTCAGAGGGATCGCAGATACGCTGGCTATTTTGGCACATAAAATCAAAGACTCTCAAGTCAAAGTCGTATTTGAAAAGCCTGAATCGGAAATCTTCATCTGCGGATACGCAGGAGAGCTTAATCAAGTCTGGACAAATCTAATTGATAATGCCATTGACGCGATGGAATCGACTGCCGATCCTACTTTTGAAATTCACCTGATTCCGGGAAAAAGCACGGTTTGTGTAGAGTTCATTGACAACGGAACGGGTATTCCCGATGAAATCAAAGGGAAGATTTTTGACCCCTTTTTTACTACAAAAGCAATCGGAAAAGGAACAGGAATGGGATTGGATCTTGTTAACCAAATTGTATTAAAACACAGTGGAAATATTCGGGTTGAATCCAAGCCCGGTCGTACACTTTTCAGAATCGAACTACCAAAAGACTAATGCAAAATCCTGTAATCCTCATCATCGACGATGATCCTCAGGTACTCCGAGCCATCAGCCGAGATCTGAAATCACGCTACAGAAAAAACTATGAACTCTTAAGCACTGCTTCTGCGAAAGAAGCTTTCGAGCTTTTGACCGAACTCAAAAATCAGGGGACAGATCTGGCCTTGATCGTCTCTGATCAACGAATGCCCGAAATGGAAGGAGTGGACTTTTTGGAAAAGGCAAAACCATTCTATCCAAAGGCAAAAAAGGTTTTGCTTACAGCCTATTCAGATACTGATGCGGCCATTAAAGCCATCAATCACATTCAGCTGGATTATTATTTGAGCAAACCTTGGAATCCTCCCGAGGAAAAATTATTTCCGGTTTTGGACGAGCTTTTAGATGATTGGCAATTTGATTTTCGTCCAGAATTCAAGGGAATAAAAGTAGTCGGATTTCAATTTTCGCCCGTTTCTCATGCGATCAAGGATTTCTTTTCAGGTCATCTCGTCCCTTATCAATGGATTGATTTTCCAAATCATCCAGAGAGCAAGTTGTTGATGGAAGCCAATGATTTCAATTCCGAGTATCTACCTGTGGTATTTTTTCCCGATGGAAAAATCATTCAAAAACCTACCTTGAGCCAATTGGCAGAGTCCATCGGTCTACAACAAGCCGTAAGGGAAGAAACCTACGATGTAGTCATTGTAGGAGCTGGACCAGCTGGACTTGCGGCTGCGGTTTATGGTGGTTCGGAAGGATTGAAAACTTTGCTGATCGAGCGAAAAGCACCGGGAGGCCAGGCTGGAACCAGCTCCAGAATCGAAAACTACCTTGGATTTCCAACCGGTCTCAGCGGTGCTGAATTGACTAGAAGAGCATTGACTCAGGCCAAGCGCTTTGGGACAGAGTTCATTTCTCCCGGTGAAGTAAAAGCCATCGAACAGCAGGGAACCTATAAAATTATTCACTTGGCTGACGGCCAAAAAATTCCAACCAAAGCTGTGGTACTCACTTCTGGCGTGGATTACAGGAAGCTTGATCAACCGGGATTAGCAGAACTTAATGGTGCAGGCGTGTACTATGGAGCAGCAAATACGGAAGCCGCAGCTTGTAAGGAAAAAGACGTATTCATAGTTGGCGGAGGCAATTCAGCGGGACAAGCCGCGATGTACCTTTCTCAATTTGCAAAATCGGTGACAATTTTAATTCGGAAAGATTCCCTGGCATCCACCATGTCTTCCTATTTGATCGAGCAAATTTCCCTCACCCCTACTATTCAGGTTTTGGGAGGGTCAGAAATCACCAAAGCTTATGGAGAAGAGCAGTTGGAAGGGCTTGATATCAGGAATATTGAGACCCAAGAAATCAAAAAGGTCCAAGCCGATGCCTTATACATATTCATAGGTGCAAAACCGATGACTGACTGGCTTAATGATGAAATTATTTTAGATGAAAAGGGATTTATTTTAACCGGAAGAAACTTGCTGGGACTATCAAGTTTCAAGAAAACATGGAAAAATGACCGGGAACCCTTACTTCTGGAAACATCCATTCCCGGAATTTTTGCGGCAGGAGATGTTCGGTCGGGAGCGATGAACAGAGTGGCATCAGCCGTAGGTGAAGGCGCAATGGCGATCAGTTTTGTCCATAAATTTTTGGCTGAATAAGATCAATCTTTTCAATTTTCATGAGGAAGATTAAATTTTCTACTTTCCCTATAATTTTTGTAGAGTAATTACTTCCAATAAATATTATTTATATATTTGTCATACTAACTATTGGTATGACACAAGAACTGTTTGCACGGTATTCCTTCCTTCTCGATCGTACAGCTCGAAAAGTGAAGCAATATGCTCAACATCAGTTCAAAACTGGCGATTTTGACGTCACTGTGGACCAGTGGTTGGTTTTGAAAAACCTTTCTGAGAACGAACTGTTAAGCCAAACGGAACTGGCAAATCTCGTTTTCAAAGATCATCCTACCCTCACGCGGATCATTGATTTGCTTTGCAAAAAAGGATACGTTGAGCGGGTACCTCATCCTCAGGATAGAAGAAGTTTCCAACTTCATCTGACCGAAACAGGGTTGGCAAAAGTCAGCGAACTCAAACCAAAAATCCTTGAGATCCGAGAGAAGGCTTGGGAAAATCTGACTGCCAAAGATTTTGAAGAGTTCAAGCGGATTCTGGATACCATTTACCAGAATCTGGATGGTCAAAACATAGAGGAGTAAAGTAATTAGTATACTAATTATATTTGTACGAACATTTTGGAATTTACATGGGTTAAAACCCAAAAGCCATGAACACAAACACAATCCATACTGACCTTTGCATCATCGGAGCCGGCCCAGTGGGGCTGTTTGCTGTATTTGAAGCGGGATTGCTCAAGATGCGTTGCCACCTGATCGACGCCCTTCCTCAGGTGGGAGGTCAGCTTTCGGAGATTTATCCACAGAAGCCGATCTATGATATTCCGGGATATCCAGAGGTGAAAGCACAAGATTTGGTTGATAACCTGATGGAGCAAGCAAAGCCTTTTCAGCCTACTTTTACTTTGGGCGAGCGAGTAGATCATTTGGATAAGCAGGCTGACGGAAGTTTTATTGTCACCACGAGCGATAAAACCCATGTTCATGCGCAAGTGATTATCATTGCGGGAGGGTTGGGCTGCTTTGAGCCAAGAAAACCAGTTTTGACCAACTTAGAAAAATTCGAAGGCAAAGGGATCAACTACATGGTGAAAAATCCTGAAACCTTCCGTGACAAAAATGTGGTCATAGCAGGTGGTGGGGATTCTGCATTAGATTGGTCCATCTACTTAGCAAAAGTTGCCAAACGCGTAACTCTCGTTCACCGAAACGAAACTTTCCGAGGTGCTCCAGATTCCGCTGCAAAAGTTTTTGACTTGGCAAATCGTGGCAAAATCGATTTGATCCTTTCTGCAAACTTGAAAGAAGTTACAGGAAACGGAACGCTTGAAAAAGTCATTCTTGAAGATAAATACAAGCAGGACATGGTCCTCGAGGCCGATTACCTGATTCCACTTTTTGGTTTGAGTCCAAAGCTTGGCCCAATTGCTGATTGGGGACTAAGCATCGATAAAAATGCTATCGAAGTAGACACACGCGATTATTCAACTGGAGTGGAGCGAATCTATGCTATTGGTGATATCAATACCTATCCGGGAAAATTGAAATTGATCCTTTGTGGATTCCACGAAGCGGCGATCATGATGCACTCAGCATTCAAATATGTGTATCCAGATCAAAAACTCAGCTTCAAATACACCACTGTAAACGGCGTAAACGCATTCTAAATCACCCCCTACCCCAGCCATGATCAAATTCACCGTAGAAGACCACGACGGCAATCGCCAAGAAATCGAAGCCCCGGATGACATGGGTTTCAGCCTAATGGAAATCCTAAAGGCATCCGAATATCCAGTATTGGCGACTTGTGGCGGGATGGCCCTTTGCGCTACCTGTCATGTGGAAGTTTTGGAAGGAAAAGATGGATTAGGTCACGCGACTGACGTGGAGTTGGACCAGCTGGAAAACTTACCGGAATACTTTCCTACTTCCCGACTTGCTTGCCAGATCAGAATTGGCGACATCCTCGAAGGTGCAGTGGTGAAGCTGAGAGGGGAAGATGTAGTTTGATTTGAGATTTGAAATTAAAAATTTGAAATTGAAACCACTCGGAGACGGGTGGTTTTTTTTATCTTAAGCCCATGATAAGAATATTTTTTTCTTTTCTCCTTTTTCTTATTTCAGGCACCGGATGGGCTTGTGATTGTTCATTATGGCATTTGGATAATGCTTATCGCAATTCTTCCTCAGTGGTTTCAGGCAGAATTACTTCTTTGATTCCATATGAAAAGGACTCCACTTTAATCAAAGTATCTTTTGAGATTTATGAAGAATTTAAGGGGAAAAATCTTAAGGAATTTTTTATCGACAATCCAAAAAAAGTAGGTGGGATGTGTCATCCTTATTTAAGTATCGGCCAAGAACTATTGGTTTATCTTTATCCGCTTGAAAATGGTCTTCTATATTTGACATATTGTTCCAGATATTTTCCCCTAGATTATGTTAAAAATCAAAGTAGAGAATTAGAGATCCTTACCGTTATAAAAAATTCAGAACTCAGTTATACTTCCTTCTTTTCTGTAGAAGATATAGTTATCAAAGGAAGAAACGAAGATGACTTTTTTTCTAGATTATCCAGATTAAGATCCAATCCTTCTATTCCATCTTTCGGGATATTTGAAGTTGAATATCACCATCTTTTTAGCCGTTCTAAAGCAAGAACAATTCGGGGATTCGGAAAAAATTTAGATCCTATTTTAATAAAATGGCTTGAATATTCATCATGGGAATTATTCGATGAACAAGGAAAACAGCTTCCTACTCCTGCAAAGTTTATTTTGGTTTTAAAAAATGAATATTCTGTCTCTGGAAATTTTTTTGAAATTTCAAGATATACATTCCGCTAGGGTTGAATACCATCCTATTTCTTAAGCATATCAGTTTTTATCCATAATTTCAAATCATCTTAACTCGAAATATCGATGAAAACCCTAATCTGCATTTTTCTGATTTTTCCTACTTTCGCTTTCTCCCAGATCAGTCAAGACCGAAAGGAAGCAGCACTTAAAATCACTCAGTTGATCGACCAATATTCACAGGCAAGGGAAACGCAGGACACTGTTCTTCTCAAGAGCATTCTAACTGATGATATCGATCAACTGGTTTCCAGCGGAGAATGGAGAAATGGAAAAAATGAGTCGGTAAAAGGAATGCAAAACAGCACCCAATCCAATCCGGGAAGTCGAACACTCAAAGTTGAAAAGATCAAATTCCTCAGCGATGAAATTGCTCTAGTAGACTGCCGCTACATCATCAAAAATCCTAACGGAAACGAGCGGAATATGTGGAGTAGTTTTACGGTACTTTTTCAAAGAGAGCAATGGAAAATTACAGCGATTCGAAACATGAATCCAACTGTAGGAAATTAAAATAGCCTTGCTTTAACCCACTGATTTTTAATTATTTTCATCTGTTTATAATTTGATTTTTTAAGGTCAGATGGAATGCCCCGGATA
>CAYTXN010000029.1:0-17116 GCA_964441195.1 uncultured Limnohabitans sp. | reverse complement strand
CCTCAGATATCAGACAATCAGTCGTAGCAGCGATTGCTGTTCGTGTTCAGGAACCGGTTTTTGAATCTCAGACTAAGACAAAACTTGGTTCTCAAAGTGTCGGGCCTGATGGACCAACGCTTCGGACTTTTGTCAATGATTTCATCAAAACTGAACTTGATAATTACCTGCACAAGAACCCTGCTGTTGCAGATGCATTGCTGAAGCGAATTCTTCAGTCTGAGCGGGAGCGAAAGGAAATCTCCGGAATCAAAAAACTGGCAAATGAACGTGCCAAAAAAGCCAATCTTCACAACAAAAAGCTGAGAGATTGTCGAGTTCACTACGATGATCCCAAGGCGAATGAAGATGTGAAAAATAACTCGATGCTCTTCATTACAGAAGGTGATTCAGCTTCCGGATCAATTACAAAATCCCGTGATGTGCAGACTCAAGCAGTATTTTCACTCAGAGGAAAACCGCTCAACTGCTTTGGTATGACCAAAAAAGTGGTGTATGAAAATGAGGAATTTAACCTGCTACAGCATGCATTGAATATCGAGGATGGGATTGAAAATCTTCGTTACCGTAAGATTGTAATCGCAACTGATGCTGATGTTGACGGGATGCACATTCGATTGCTGATTATGACGTATTTTCTGCAGTTTTTTCCTGATTTGGTGAAAAACGGGCATTTGTTTATCCTCGACACACCACTTTTCAGAGTGAGAAATAAGAAGGAAACGATCTATTGCTACTCCGACGAAGAGCGCCAACGTGCTATTCATAAACTTGGAAGTAAGCCTGAAATCACTCGATTCAAGGGTTTGGGAGAGATTTCACCTGAGGAATTCGGAACCTTCATCGGCGAGAATATCCGTCTTGATCCTATTATTCTGAATAAGGAAACCAAGATTGTAGACTTGCTCACATTCTATATGGGTAAGAATACTCCGGATAGACAGATTTTCATTATTGATAATTTGAAAATTGAGAAAGATCTGGCTCTGGATGATCCGAGAAAAGCCGAAGAACAGGAGGAGGAAGTCGACGCAGCTTAAATTTGTATGAATAGTGCAAAAAATATATTATTTGTATAATTATTACAAATAATGATATATTTGTATAAAATATGCAAAAATAGAGTTATGACCAATTGGATATTAATGGGAGATATTGTTGGAAGCAGTGATGGAGATCAGCTCTTGCTTCAGCAGAATTTCGCCAAATTGATCGAAAAGGTTAACCAAGATTATTCTTCTAGCTTCGAGTCACCACTGACGATAACGCTTGGAGATGAGTTTCAGGGAGTGGTCACTTCTGCCAAAGAAGCTGCAGAGATAGTGATTGCTCTAGAAGAGTATCGATGGGATTTGGAAGTGGAGATTTTGATTCGATATAGCCTTGGACTAGGAGAAATTTCCACTCCAATTAACCCGAAAATAGCCTATGGAATGCTTGGTTCGGGACTCTCTGAGGTAAGGGAAGCACTGGTTGAAATGAAGCAAGAGGAGGACCGAATGATGATTTCTGGCCCCATAGAAAAGAAATCTCAAATGTCATTGGCTATGAATATCTTTCTTGAAATGCAGGAGGAGTGGAAGTGGAAGGATCGACAAATTATCAGTGGATATTTTCACTTTCGGGATTATAAAAAAGTAGCTGAAGTTTTAAATAAAGATGTCTCATTGATTTGGAGAAGGTTCAAGTCCCTAGGATTTGAATCTTACCGAAAGCGAAAAAAACTCACCAGATTGATTTATGCCGATATCGATTAGTTTTCTTCTCTTTTATTTGGGATCTGAGTTGGTAGCGTATTTTGTGTTTCGCAGGGTGAGAAAGCATTATCTGGGAGAATATGGATCAACTCGCCCCATGTGGAATGGGATTATTGAGCGAGTATTTCTTTACCTCTGTATTCTTACACAAGTTTACCACGGGCTGACGCTATTCGGAGCATTGAAAATCGGTACTAGAATTAAAGCTGACGATAACAAAGTTTCAAATGATTATTTCTTGATTGGAAATATGATTTCGGTAAGTATGGTCTTGGTGACCACTTACTTTTATCAAAATTGGATAGTATAAATGAGTGACGAAAATATTACAGCAGACGGTGGAGACGAAAGTCTGCACACATCCGTACCTATCACGGGCATGTACAAGGAATGGTTTCTGGACTATGCTTCATATGTAATCCTTGAGCGTGCCGTTCCGGCGATTGAGGATGGTTTGAAACCCGTTCAGCGACGAATTCTTCATGCGATGAAGGAGATGGATGATGGTCGATTCAATAAGGTCGCCAACATCATCGGTCAATCCATGCAATATCACCCTCATGGCGATCAGTCTATTGGTGATGCCATGGTCAACCTTGGCCAAAAGGAACTTCTAATCGAAACTCAGGGTAACTGGGGGGATATCCGTACAGGTGATGGCGCTGCAGCGGCACGATACATTGAAGCGAGACTCTCCAAGTTTGCGCTTGACGTTGTTTTCAATCCCCAAACAACTGAATGGCAGCTTTCCTACGATGGGAGAAAGCGTGAGCCAACCACACTTCCTGTCAAGTTTCCTTTGTTATTGGCGCAGGGAGTAGAAGGAATTGCAGTTGGTTTGTCTACAAAAATTCTTCCGCACAACTTCATTGAGCTGATTGAAGCTTCAATCGAAATATTGAAAGGCAACAAATCCAATGTACTACCTGATTTTCTTACGGGCGGTTTGGCCGATTTTTCGGAGTATAATGAAGGTCATCGAGGAGGGAGAGTGAAGGTTCGTGCCCGAATTGAAGAAGAGGATAGCAAGACACTATTAATCAAAGAGATACCCTACGGAACGACGACTGATTCATTAATTGATTCAATCCTAAAAGCGAATGATAAGGGGAAAATCAAAATCAAAAAAGTCGTAGACAACACGGCCAAAGATGTAGAAATCCAGATTCAATTGGCTCCCGGAGTTTCACCAGATGTGACCATCGATGCGTTGTATGCTTTTACAGATTGTGAGATTTCTATTTCTCCAAATGCCTGCGTAATTATCGCTGACAAGCCTGTTTTTCTTACTGTAAACAGAATTCTTGAATACAATACGCAACAAACCAAAGAGCTCCTCAAGCGAGAATTGGAGATCCGACGTGGCGAGTTGATGGAGCGTTTGCTTTTTTCTTCTTTGGAAAAGATTTTTATCGAAAATCGAATTTATCGTGACATTGAGGAATGTACAACTTGGGATGCTGTGCTCGAAGCAATTGACCGAGGCCTGGATCCATACAAACCTGACTTTTACAGAGAAATCACTCAGGATGACCTTATTCGGCTGACGGAAATTAAAATCAAGCGAATCTCAAAATTCGATGCCTTCAAGGCAGATGAATTGATGAAACGCCTGCAGGAAGAGTTGAAAGAGGTCAATTACAATCTGAAACATCTGACTGAATACTCCATCAAGTATTACCAAAACCTCTTGGACAAGTACGGAAAAGGTCGTGAGCGAAAGACTGAAATTCGTGCTTTAGATACCATCCAAGCTACTGTTGTGGCTGCAAATAATGCTAAACTTTACGTCAACCGAACCGATGGTTTTGTGGGCTATGGCTTAAAGAAGGACGAATTCATCTGCGACTGTTCTGATTTGGACGATGTGATAGTCATGCGTCGGGATGGGAAATTTATGGTTTCCAAAATCCAGGAAAAAGGCTTCATGGGCAAGGATATCCTATACGTAGGAGTATTCCGCAAGAATGATGACCGTATGACTTATAACTTAATCTATCTAGATGGAGGGTCAGGTCGAGCCATGATCAAGCGGTTCCAGATAGGTGGTATCACCCGCGACAAAGAATACGATCTTACTAAAGGTTCAAAAGGAACAAAAGTTCTTTATCTCACAGCCAATCCTAACGGTGAAGCCGAACTGGTGACAGTTTACCTAACTCAAGGGGCTAAAGCCCGTGTTAAGGTCTTTGATTTTGACTTTGCGGAGATTGAAATCAAAGGCAGGGGAGCAGGAGGGAATATTTTAACTCGATATCCCATTCGAAAAATTCAGCTTAAAATGGAAGGAAAATCCACTTTGGGAGGAATTAACATTTTCTACGACACAGTGATTGGCAGATTGAATACCGACCAAAGAGGAAAATTGATCGGTAACTTCCTTGGCGATGACAAAATTCTAGTCTTCTACAAAAATGGAGATTACGAGCTTACAAGTTTTGAATTGACCAATCGCTACGAGCCAAAGGATGTGATTTTGATCGAGAAATTTGATATTCAGAAAGTGATCTCCGCGATCTACTTTGATGGCGGTACGAAGACTTACTTTGTGAAACGGTTTTTGATCGAAACGACCACGATTAATAAGCGATTCAATTTCATTACAGACCATAAACAGTCATTCCTAAAGGTAGTTTCGACTGCGAGTCAACCCCAAGTTTCGGTCACTTTGACCAAAGGGAAAGAGGAAGAAGTGATGGAATACGATTTGGACATGTTGATCGATGTAAAGGGCTGGAAAGCTCTTGGAAACAAGCTCAGCACATATCCTGTGAAAGACCTTTCTTTGATTATTTCCGAAAAAGAAACTGAAGAAGAAATTTCAGAGGAAGTAGAGGAGAACTCGGATGAATCTTCCGATCCTACACAAGAACTGGAAGTAGGTAGCAAGATTGATCTTACTCCGAAAAAAGACGATGAGGACCAATTGGGGCTATTCTGATAGCTCCTTTTTTTACTAATGACTGAATCGGTAAACCAGACAGAATTTGATCAAGACCTCCTGGAGTATTTAGGTCTCTTTATCACTGATCACAAAAAAGCGGTGATAGAAAAAGTGCTTGCAAAGCGGACAAGGCACTTGACAGTTGTATTGCAGGATATTTTCAAACCGCACAACGCAAGTGCGGTCATTCGGACCTGTGATTGCTTTGGGATTCAGGATATACACATTATCGAGAAAACTGATAAATACAAAGTCAATCCATTTGTAACTCGCGGTGCTTCTCAATGGGTAGATTTGCACAAATATTACCGACCGAATTCAAATTCAATTGATAATTGTTTTGATTCTTTACGGGCAAAAGGCTATAAAATTTATGGTACGAGCCCTGCACCAAATGCACTTCCGATATATGAGTTGCAGCCAAATGAAAAGTTAGCCTTAGTGTTTGGAAATGAGCATGAAGGGATTTCTGATGAAGTCAAATCAAAAGTTGATGGACTGGTTCATATCCCGATGCTTGGATTTACGGATAGCTTTAATATTTCAGTTTCTGCTTCTATAATCCTTTATGACTTGGTCAAAAAAGCAAAGGAATTGAACTTACCGGATTTTTATCTTACTGAATCTGAAAAAAACACGCTTCGGATGAAATGGTATCGAGATGTGGTCAAGAATTCAGACATTCATGAGAAAGTTTTCCAGAAAAATCGATCAAAAAACCCGTAATTATTTCTTTTTAAATAAATCCGAAAAAGGCTTTACAGGTTGTTTTTGCGATGATTTTTTGGCTTTCTGTCTTTGTCTTTGCTTCTTTTTCTGGTCTTTACTTTTCACCAAAACTGTTCTTGCCGAAATACCAACCTGGCCGCGGTAAAACTCTGACCTTCCTGCCAGATTAATATTTGGCTTATAATCCAAAGAAAGCACTGTATTAGCCACAGTAAACTCAATACCTGCAATTAAATCTACTCCAACCGTTCCGTTTCCATACGTGTGATCGATCTGTTGAGTAGACTCATTTTTTACAAAACTTTCTTCATTCCCAAAAGCAATTCCACCACCATAGTAATAATTAAATCGTTTGGAAATGATTGGTCGGTGACGCTCAGCTAGCAAAGAAAAATTGGTATTTCTACTGAAGTCTGATTGCAAAATCGCTTCCAAGGTTATGCGTTCTACTATTCGTTGTTGCAATGATATTCCTATCGTTCTGTTAAATTCCGAATTCCCGAACCTGATTCCTGCAGCAGTACCATACCGTTGGGCTAAGGCGGAATTTCCGAATTGAAAGAAGACAAAGAGGAGAAATAAATAGAAAGGCTTCGACATAAGTTATATAGCAGAATTGCTATTACTCAATTACCATTCCAATCATCTATTTAGCTATGAATCCAAAAAAATCCCCTCACTAGGAGGGGATTTACTTAAGCTTCGGAGATGACGATTTTCTCAATTTTATCGCCTGCTTTTATCTCGTCAATCACATCAAGGCCTTCCACCACCTTGCCAAAGCAGGTATGATTCCGGTCAAGATGAGCTGTATTTGTACGGCTATGACAGATGAAAAACTGCGAACCACCGGTATTTCTTCCAGCATGAGCCATAGAAAGTACTCCACGATCGTGATACTGGTTTTCACCATCTAGTTCACATTTGATATGGTAACCCGGTCCGCCGGCTCCAGTCCCTTTAGGGCAACCACCTTGGATTACAAAATTTGGGATGACTCGGTGAAAAGTAAGTCCATCGTAAAAGCCTTTTTCGGAAAGGTCCACAAAGTTTTGAACGGCGATAGGAGCGTCTTTTTCATAAAACTCCACTTTCATTGTTCCCTTTCCAGTAATGATTTCTGCTGTCTTCATATATTAATTTTCAGGATATTGACTATTTAGGCAAAAGATAATGAGTTGGCAAAAATAGGATTTTGACTTTATTATTTATCAAGAATAAAAGAAAATGGAGTGATTTTCACTCCATTTTTTAAAATCAAACTTTTGGTGCCCCTTTTAATATTTCTTCATCAGCAAATTCCTTGAATTTTTCAAAATTCTTGATGAATGAGGAAGCAAGATGGTGAGCAGTTTTATCGTATTCCTCCGGATTTCCCCAAGTGTTTCTTGGATTTAAAACCTCATAAGGAACATTAGGACAAAGTTCCGGAACCATAAACCCAAAAATAGGATCCTTTCTAAATGGAGCATATTCCAAATTACCATCCAAGGCTGCAGTTATCATTGCACGAGTATGCGAAAGTCCCATTCTTGATCCTATTCCGTAAGGCCCACCGGTCCATCCGGTATTGATCAACCAAACATTGACTTTATTTTTTTTCATTTTTTCACCAAACAATTTGGCATATTTCGTTGGATGTAAAGGTAGAAAAGCTGCACCAAAACAGGCTGAAAAAGTCATTTTGGGTTCTGTTACACCCATTTCAGTTCCGGCAACTTTTGCGGTGTAGCCTGAAATAAAATGATACATAGCCTGACTGCTGTCCAACTTTGAAATTGGAGGAATTACTCCAAATGCATCAGCTGTCAAAAAGAAGATGTTTTTCGGTACTCCAGCTAATGATGGATTTAAGGCATTTGGGATAAAATGAATCGGATAGGCTGTCCTAGTATTTTCAGTGATGGATTTATTTGCATAATCCACTTCCCGAGTACCTGGCTTAAAGCGGGTATTTTCCACGATAGCACCAAACTTGATCGCATCGAAAATCTCAGGTTCTTTTTCCCGTGTGAGGTCAATCACTTTTGCGTAGCACCCTCCCTCGAAGTTAAAAACTGAATCCTCAGTCCAACCATGTTCATCGTCTCCGATAAGTTGACGCTTAGGATCGGCTGATAATGTGGTTTTGCCAGTTCCAGAAAGGCCAAAAAATATTGCAGTATCTCCATCCATGCCCATATTTGCTGAGCAATGCATCGAAAGGACATTTTTCTCATGTGGAAGAATGAAATTCAACACAGAAAAAATCCCTTTCTTCATTTCTCCTGCGTAAGCTGTTCCTCCTATAAGAATCATCCGCTTGGAAAGATTCAGGATTGCAAAGTTTGGATTTCTAGTACCATCCAATTCAGGGTCTGCCTGAAAATCCGGTGCACAAATGATCGTGAAATCCGATTTGAAGGATTTTAATTCCTCTTTTTTTGGTCGGAGGAACATGTTGTAGCAAAACAGGTTATGCCATGCTAGCGTGTTGATCACTTTCAGATTTAACTGATGTTCAGGATCTGCACCCACTTGTGCATAGCGCACAAATAGATCTTTGCCATAAAGATGATTTTTCACCTTTGTTAGCAATTGATCAAACATCTCCTCATCAAAGGGGATGTTGATGTCACCCCACCAAACGGCATCTTTGGTTTTTTCATCCAAAACAATAAATCGATCCTGAGGCGATCGCCCGGTGAATTTGCCAGTATCTGCCATCAGTGCACCGGTTGAAGTTAAAAAGGCTTCTTTTCGACTCAGCGCATGCTCCACTAACTCAGCTGGAGTAAGATTGGTGAAAACTTTTCCTTTGGTGTCCACATCGGGCTGTGGATAGGAAGAAACGGGAAGTGTCAGAACAAGGTCCTGCATAAATATTTGGGTTTAAAAACTGAAAATTTTCTTCCCAAAATTAGGCAAGAAATTTCATTCTAAAATCAAAAAAACCTCAAAATATCGCTATTCAATCGATTTCGAAGAAAAATCAGTGATAAAAATGAGTATTGTCATGAAAAGAAAACTTGATAGAAATCATTTGGCTAAAAAGGGACCACACATCTTGTAAAAACCTTCTCGATTAGGGGATTAATTTTTGGAAAAAAGTTTATCATTGCAAAGTTTAATAATCATCCAATAACTGAACTACTCTTGGAAAACCAAATTACCTCTGAATTTGAAGGCCCTACTGCTTTCGGACACCCAAAAGGTTTGATGACACTATTTTTCACAGAGATGTGGGAGCGGTTTAGTTACTACGGGATGCGTGCTTTGTTGATTCTCTTTATGACCAAAGCAATCATTGATGGAGGTTTGGGATTTGATGATAAAACAGCCGGGGCGGTATATGGCCTGTATACCATGGGAGTATATCTTTTAGCTTTGCCTGGTGGCTGGTTGGCAGATCGACTTTTTGGACTGAAAAAATCTGTTTGGTATGGCGGGATCATCATCGCTTTAGGACATTTTATGATGGCCCTTCCTGGGGTAGAGACTTGGATATATGGTGCTTCAGGACCTAAAGATTCATTAAGCACATTAGATACTACTTCTTTCTTTTTAGGGTTGATCCTCATAGTGTTTGGGACAGGTTTGCTTAAGCCAAATATCAGTTCGATCGTAGGCCAACTCTATCCGGCAGGAAGTTCTAAGCGGGATGCAGGTTTTTCTATTTTCTACATGGGAATTAACCTTGGTGGGTTCATTGCTCCAATTGCTTGTAGTACAGTTGCCGAATATGACATGCACATGGGCTTTGGATTAGCTGGTTTAGGGATGGTTTTTGGTTTGATTCAGTATAAACTAACTGGGAGCTCTTTGGATGGATATGGAGATGCTCCTGTAGTAAGGACGGTTGAAGAAATTTCTGGACAAAAAAAGCTGAGATCTGTTACTTCAATTATTGGATTAGTTGGGGCTGTCATTATAGCCGTGTTATTTACTGGAGTGATTCCAATTGATGCTTCTGCAATTGCAGGAGCTTCGGGTACTGTGATCGCTATCGTTGCTTTTGGGTATTTGGGCTATGTTATTTTCTTCGGAGGATTAGACAAATCCGACAGAAATAAAGTCGGTGTAATTGCAATTCTATTTCTTTTCTCAGCTATGTTTTGGTCGGGTTTTGAGCAAGCGGGCTCGACTTTGAATCTTTTTGCAGAACGCTTTACCGATCGAACCATCATGGGATGGGAAATCCCAACCGGGTACTTCCAGTCTATTAATTCATTGTTCATCATTATTTTTGCGCCCTTTTTTGCTGCGCTTTGGGTTTGGCTGGGGAGAAAACATCTTGAACCTAGTTCACCTTTAAAATTCACGTTTGGATTGCTGCTCCTAGGTTTAGGTTTTTTTGTAATGTATTTCGCTACTAAAATTGCTGCATCAGGAGAGTTGGCAGCGCCTAGCTGGCTAATTATTACTTATATGCTACATACGTTTGGTGAATTGAGTTTGTCGCCTGTAGGGCTTTCTCTGGTGACCAAACTGGCACCGAATGGCTATGCTGGTCAAATGATGGGAATTTGGTTCCTTTCTGTTGCTTTGGGAAATCTTTTTGCTGGAATCATAGCCGGTGTGGCAAGTGGTGGGACGGAAGAAGGACTTTCTGCAATGCCTGATCAATTTTTAATGATTGTATACACTGTGATGGGCTCTGCTTTAGTTTTACTCCTCCTGACTCCTATGCTGAGGAAAATGATGGGGAAGGTGCATTAAGAAATCTTTTTAAACCAAAAAAACCTGCCGGAAACGACAGGTTTTTTTGGTTTTGGCTGAGCTACTTTATACTGTCCTTGTTCAAAAACCAACAAGAGTGTGGTAATTCCTACCACTTGTTTTGAACGTTTTTTGATTCCTAATATCCTTCAAGGACTCCACAACAGATAAAATTTTAGGTTTCCCTCTTTTTCCTTAAACAAAAAAGCCATCTGATAATTTCAGATGGCTTCTTAGTTACTTAATATTTAATCTAATCCTCAATAGGTAGGTCATTCCCTACAATTGAATTAGGGTTTAACAATGGAATATTCGATCCCCACTTGCTATTTATAGCATTGATGAATTCATTGGCAATAAATCCATGAGCACGTCCATTTGGATGAATGCCATCTACCGATAAACCACCATTAGGCGGTACTATACTTGCGGTTAATGAAACTCCTCCAAAATTTACTTGACCTTGTTGTACTCGATTCAATAAGTCATTGATATCAACCAAAACTAATCGCTGAGAGTTTGCTTGAACCGCTGCCGAAATCACGCCGTTGAATGCGTTAATTTTATCTTGAATCTCAGTTTGTTCCGCTGGAGTTAAGACAAAGGAATCTTCCACAGGAAAACTTACGCCTCTTACTACTTGTGGATTGCCACCAATAGGTTGCCCCAAAGCCTGGGATAACGTTAAAGTTGGCTTATCAGTAGGTTTACTTTGTCTGATAGACGGAAGTCCGAATTGGGAAAGATCTGTCAAACTCTCATCAGACATCAGGAATCCATTCTGTCCAGCTGTAAAGTTTACTGTTCTCAAAATTCGCTCAGTCTCAGAAATAGCACCCATCGCCTGTAGTTGCAACAACCCACCATTATATTGGGCAAATCCTTGGTTGACGGCACCAGCAGTAGGAGCGTCCAAGGGAAGAGCATTCCAAGGGACCAAATTGAAATAAGGCAAGACACTTAGGTTTGGAATATTTGCAACAGCGCCCTTAGCTTCTGGGTTAGCCTGAAGCATTGCACCCAATGCTAAGGAATACCTTTGAGTGAACGCATCATTTGGAGTCAAAATCGCTGGATTGGAGGCGCCTCCAACTGCATAACCAAGCACATCGCTACTTCCTAACCAGAAAGCGAAGAAGGTCCCGCTAGTGCCCAACGCAGTAGCTGCATCTCCAATTGGGCTTGACACACCTGGGTTAGATGCAAATCTCGCATAGAGAGGATTGTAAGCAGGATTTTGAGGTACATTTGGTCCACCTGTTTGAGGCACCAAAGCCATACCCAGTGTCATTCCTGGAACAGAGAAATTGTTCAGTTCGGCTTTGTTTCCGGCAAATGGAGTAGGTAATTCACCTGGAATAAGTGGAGCCGGTGCTGTAGAACCATTTACAGTTTTTAGAATTAACCTCCCTAAAATGGTGTTTCCAGGCCCCATTGCATAAAAACCATTCACGGAGTTTATTGAAGGCTGATTAAAATTACCTCCGTTTACCAGCTTCATTTGTTCAGTCATATGGACAGCAAATGAATTGTTCTGTCCTCTGTCATAGAGGGCACCATCCATGAATCCAGCAGCAATTCCATCGCCAATCACTATCGTCTTAGTAAAGTCAGCTTCACCGGAAGTGGGCTCAATAATTGGCTCTATCGGGAATTCATATGTACAAGATATAAATAGCCCGAACGCTGGAATTAGTATAATTTTTGAAACATTTTTCATACGTACAGGGATTTTAGTTTAGCAATTCATCAAAAGTGATCGAGAAATAATAAATTGCTCCAATGGTTGGTCCTCCAAAATTCATGAAGTACCGATTATTTAGCACATTTGATCCACCTAGCTTCAAAATTGATTTGATTGAGCTGACTTTGTAACTCAATTGAGCATCAAAATTTGAAATGGCAGGTACTTCACCTCTGGCAAATGAAGACTCCCAACGGAATGCAGTCTGATATCTCCAAGCCACATTAAAACCAAGATTCTTAGCGATTTTTCTATTACCAAAAATAATATTACCCTTGTGTTCAGGTGTGTTAAAATCATTAAGGAATCCTTCAGTAGGAGAGGAGAGTAGCTTGTTGAAGTTGTAATTACCGGACAAGGTGTAATTTTTTGGAAGGTTGAATGTCATTCCAAATGCAGCCCCGTGAGCTTTTACATTTCCGTCAGTGAAGTTAGTATAGGTCTGGAATGTGTTCTCACCCCCAGGAGTAGTGATTGGAGTAAGAAGCGTAGGAGCATTTACAGCATTGATGGCCAATTGATCTCCATTAGCAGGTACAGGGAAAATTGGTCCTGGAGCTTTTCTAACTGCATTTTGTGTAATGAAATCATTATACACATTGTAGTAATAGGCAAAGTCGATCATGATATTGTTGTTGTTCAACAAACTTTTATATCCAATTTCGATTGATCGTACTTGCTCCGGTCTTAATTCCGGAAAGTCAGCTGGAGTAGCTGGTTTAAGCAAGCCGGTCGCTTCCGGAGAAACGGGGCTTGAACCAGCACCCACTTTGGCCACGTATTGCTCCACTGATGCTAACGTAAAAGCATTGGTGAACATGTCGTATTTCTCTCTGTAATAGGGCAAGCCTCCGATAAGCCTAGCCGACACAACATTTAGATCGATATGCTGTGCCTGAGTCGTTGGCATTCTAAAGCCAGTTTGATAGGATAATCTGAAATTATGGTTTTTCTCGGTCAAAACTCCGGAAATTCTTGGACTGAATTGTCCGTCAAAATTTTCATTTTTATCATATCTAAGGCTACCGGATAATTTTAATTTTTCATTCAAAACTCGTTTTCCGGCTTGGACGAAAGCTCCATATTCTGATATGGTGATTTCATTTCCTTCGACATCTGCGAAAATTGTCCCGTTGGAACTCAGATCGTAAACTCGGTATTGTCCGCCAACCTGAAGTTCAAGAAAATCAATTTCTTCACGAAAATCATATTGCCCTTCCACCATATACATTCGAGATCTATCATTGAAAAGAGAACCCTCTGGAATGAATTTACTTCTAACATCTTTGGCAGCATTTTCAAATTCTGGAGATCCAGGAAGGTATCTGCCTTGATCTGCTGCACCTCTTGCAATATTGTGAGCCGTAGCTTGCTGATCACTTGTTCCGAATGTATTTGGCGCTACACCTTGTCCAGCCAATGCTCCCATGTAGTTGAGGGTATATTCTCCGAACCAAGCAGAATTATTTTTCCACATGGAATTAATATTCACACCAGTCAAATCTGCAATAAAAGATTCTCCGGAATTTTCCATGGTGGTATAACCTCGCAAGAAATAGTTGGAGCCTCTCAATTCAAGTTTGTGCTGAATAATCTCAAAATTTCTGAGAGAGTAACGTTGCGCTCCGGTGTAAACCGAAGTTCCTGCTCCATAATTCATCGTATAAGAAAGTTCGGACTTGTCACTGATTCGATAGTGAAGAGCGCCGTTTACTTTATAATTTTTAGCGCCATAATCCACTAAAAAACGCTCGTCATATCCAGTTCTTGATACAATCTGATCAGGTATGCTATTCAGGTATCCACCGAGTCCAAGAGCAGTTGCCGCATCTCGAATTGCACCCACATTTCTCAGAAGTCCGATATTATTTGCAACCTCATCTCCGAATACGTGAACACGATTTGCGCCGGGATTAAATGAAAGATCTCCTTGGGTAGAAACTGCCAGATCAGTTTGGTCAGTACCATACCAATCTTCTGCCTCCATGAACGATGCATTTATTTTAAAGGCAAATTTATTATTGAATGCCTTTGCATAACGAATTGAACCTTCAAACATCGGCTGGGGACTTGAAGGCTCGCCCGCAGTTCCTCCAAAATGATTGAAGCCTTGCTTGTAGAATGCACTTAGACCTTGATATTCAAAAGGGCTTTTGCTGTTTACAAGTAGAATTCCATTGAATGCATTGGGTCCATAAAGTGCAGATGCAGAACCAGGGATGAATTCAACACTTTCTACATCCAATTCAGATGGTCCGTTTAGGTTGCCAATTGGAAAATTCAGTGCAGGTGCTTGGGTATCCATACCATCTGTTAGCTGTACAAACCTGGTATTTCCGGTGGAATTAAATCCCCTTGCGTTGACAATTTGAAAATTGATAGAAGAAGAGGTGACATCAACACCTTTCAAATTAGCAATCGCTTTATAGTACGTATCTGCTGGAGTATCTCGAATGGCAAGAATGTCCATTTTTTCTATGGAAACAGGAGATTGCAAAATACTCTCTTCCACTCTAGAGGCGGAAATCACCACTTCTTGACCAAGCATGGTCTGCTCGCCCAATTGGATCTTCAAATTTGAAGTATTGGCATCTGTAATTTCAACTTCCTGTGGAGTATAACCTACCATTGAAAACACCAAAGTAAATGGTGGGGCTTGGGCTACGTTGAGCGTAAAATTTCCCGAAAGGTCAGAGATCGTTCCGATCACTTTTCCTTTCACTAGAATGTTTACCCCAACCAAAGTCTCTTTGGTGTCTGCATCAGTCACCGTTCCAGAGATGGTGGTCTGGGCGAGTGCGACTCCGGTTCCCAAGGAAACCAGAAGTACCAGTGAAAACACTGCCTCCCAGATTTTTCTTGTAAATTTTTTCATAGGCTATTTTGTGTAATTATTTTGGTGATTGGGTAATTAGGCTTTTAGGCCTTCAATTCTTCGAAATTTATAGTAAAAACTGAATTTTCAATTTTTCACAAATAAAAAATATTAGTCTTACTTGAAAAGAATAGTTGTCCAATTTGGGAAACTGAGGAACTTTTTCTAAGATTTAAAAAAAAATTAGTAGCTTCTATTGTAAATACTTAACCTTTCCGTTCATTTTATTAAAAAATCCAAAATTGATTCCTTCGATTATGATTTTTAAACCAAAAAAAAAGACCTGATTTTCATCAAGTCTTTTTTTAGTTTTTTGATCTAGGTCAAGAGCTTTTTTTGTTCTCTTCATTGACATGTTTGACCAATCGGTCACATAATTCTTTTATTTCTTCCGACATATATTCGTCTCCGGTACTATTTAATATGGTTTGGGCCATTCCACCAAGGATATCAATATAGAATCGTTTCATTTCTACCACCGACATTTCCTCAGTCCATAGATCAATTCTAAGTGTCGCATGATTCAGATTATCCCAAACGTTGACACTAATACTTTTGGTAGATTCCAATCCTTCAGCCTCTTTGTCTGAAGCGTCCCATTGAATATTCTTAGGCAGATTCTGCTCGTCCAGTTCGATCTGGAATTTGATTTCTGATTTTTTCATTTTCTCAAAATTTATCGGGAAACCCGTGATAGTTGTTTCAAGTTCCCGAACATTCTTTTATTCAAAAGTCATTTCAGGGATTTCTCCTTCGATGATCAATTTTCCAGCAGTTTTGGATCGAATTTCTTCTACAGAAACTCCAGGTGCTCTTTCTTTTAAAATAAAGCCTCCCTCAGGAGAAATTTCCAAAACAGCCAGATCAGATACAATTTTCTTTACGCATTTGATTCCGGTAATTGGAAGGGAACATTCCGGAAGTAGCTTGGAATGACCGTCTTTAGAGCAATGCTGCATCGCTACAATGATGTTTTCAGCTGAGGCCACTAAATCCATAGCGCCTCCCATTCCTTTAACCATTTTTCCGGGAATCTTCCAATTTGCGATGTCCCCGTTTTCAGAGACTTCCATTGCGCCTAAAATCGTCAAGTGAACATGTCCGCCACGGATCATGGCAAATGATTCAGCGGAATTAAAAAGCGCTGAACCCGGCACCATGGTTATAGTTTGCTTTCCTGCATTGATCAAATCCGGGTCAACCTTATCTTCAGTAGGGAAGGGGCCGATTCCTAAAAGTCCGTTTTCGGATTGCAGAACCACATCAAGATTTTCAGGAATATAGTTGGCGACCAATGTTGGAATACCAATCCCAAGGTTAATGTATTGCCCATTTTTTACCTCTTTGGCTATTCGCTTGGCGATTTGTTCTTTAGTCAGCATGGCTTAAATGGTTACAGTTCGTTGTTCGATTCGCTTCTCGTAATTCACTCCTTGAAATATCCTTTGAACAAAGATTCCAGGTGTGTGAATTTGATTGGGGTCCAATTCTCCTGCTTCGACTAATTCTTCAACTTCTGCGATGCATATTTTACCGGCAGTTGCCATTAAGGGATTGAAATTTCTCGCTGTGCCTTTGAAAATAAGATTACCGGAAGTGTCACCTTTCCAAGCTTTTATGATTGAAAAATCAGCTCGAAGCCATTGTTCCATCAAATATTGTTTTCCTTCAAATTCCCGTATTTCTTTTCCTTCAGCTACTTCTGTTCCGACCCCGGCAGGTGTAAAGAAGGCTGGAATTCCAGCTCCTCCTGCTCTGACTCGCTCAGCAAGTGTGCCTTGAGGGATCAAATCGACTTCCAATTCACCGCTCAATAATTGCCTTTCAAATTCTGCATTTTCACCCACGTAGCTAGAAATCATCTTTCGAACCATCCGCTTTTTTAGCAAAAGGCCTATTCCAAAATCATCTACTCCGGCATTATTTGACACGATTGTCAGACCGGAAATATTTCTTTCCAGAAGAGCTTGAATGCAATTTTCGGGTATTCCGCTCAGGCCAAACCCTCCCATCATCAGCATGCAATTGCTGGGGATATCTGCCACGGCTTCCGCTGCATTTTTAACAGTTTTATTTATCATGGAAATTTGGGTTTATAGTAAAGTTCTTGCAGTTCGTTGATCTTGGATTAGTTGATTTTTCAAGGCTTCCAAGTTTTCAAATTTCTGTTCTTCCCGTATGAATTCACGAAAGTAAATCGTGATTTGTTTGTCGTAAAGATCACCTTGAAAATCAAATAAGTTGGCTTCTACTGTTTTTTTGGTGCCATCGACCGTGGGGCGGTTTCCGATATTTAGCATGGCTTTATAGATGGATCCATCGACCAAAGCTTCTACTGCATAAACGCCGTCTTTTGGGATAAGTTTGTA
>CAYTXN010000028.1:11407-18120 GCA_964441195.1 uncultured Limnohabitans sp. | reverse complement strand
ACCGCTAAAAAAGAAAAGGCTCTGAAATCAAAATTTCAGAGCCTTAATTATTTTAAAAGAACCTTTTAAAGATCAATACCCATAAAAGACATAAATGCCAAGCCCATAAGTCCAGTCAAAAGCATAGTAATGCCTAGACCTTTCAGACCATTAGGAACGGCTGAGTATTTCAACTTTTCACGAATTGCAGCCAGTGCTACAATTGCCAAGAAGAATCCAGTGCCCGATCCGAAACCATAGACAGTAGACTCTGCAAAAGTGTAATCTCGCTGTGCCATGAATAAAGATCCACCCAAGATCGCACAGTTTACAGCGATAAGAGGAAGGAAAATTCCTAACTGTCCATAAAGAGCTGGAGCGAATTTCTCTACCACCATCTCCACCAATTGCACCATCGCGGCAATAATCGCAATGAACATGATGAATCTAAGGAAGGTAAGATCAATAGTGACCAATGAAGCGTTTACCCAAGTCAAGGCACCTTCTTTCAACACAAATTCATTTAAAAGCCAGTTAACCGGAACGGTAACAGTTAAAACAAAGATCACTGCTGCACCAAGTCCGATCGCTGTACTTACTTTTTTGGAAACTGCCAAAAAGGAACACATTCCTAAGAAGTAAGCGAAAACCATATTGTCGATAAAAATCGACCGAATACCTAAGCTAAATAATTCCATTTTTCTAGAAAATTTTAGTGTTCAACATAGCCAGTTTTGGTACGCTGTACCCAAATAATCAACCCAAGGATAATGAACGCTCCTACTGGAGAAACCATCAAACCATTGGTTGCAAGCTTAAAGTCCGGACCGAAAATACTTGACACGTATTCAAAAACCGGAATTCCGAAGACAGCTCCTGAACCCCACAACTCCCTGAAGAATGCGACTGCCAAGATGATCCACGAATATCCCAATGCAGACCCCAAACCATCTAAAATAGAATCATATGGCTTGTTTCCTAATGCAAAAGCTTCCAGACGTCCCATTACAATACAGTTGGTAATGATCAAACCAACGAATACAGAAAGCTCTTTGTACATATCGTATGCGAATGCCTTTAGCACTTCGGATACCAATGTAACTAAGGTCGCTACTACTGCTAGTTGAACTATTATACGAACTCGTGTTGGGATTGTATTTCTCAATAGAGATATCGCCAAATTGGACATCACAATCACGAAAATTACCGAGATCGCCATAACCAAAGTCGGCTTCATTTGAGTTGTCACCGCCAGCGCTGAGCAAATCCCCAATACTTGAATAGTAATTGGGTTTTCGTCGACCAATGGATCAGATACAAGTTTTTTACGGCGCTTGGAGAATAAAGCCTCAGCTGGCTTTCGCTCAATCGCTTTTTCAATAGTTTCAGCACTCATTATTTTGTAATTAGTTGAGTTGAAAATGAATTAAAGACCTGCTACAGCAGTACTGGAGGACTTTTCTTTTATAAATGCTTCATAATGGCTTAAATACGATTTAAGCATATTATTCACACCATTTGCAGTAATAGTAGCGCCTGAGAGCCCATCAACTTTATGTTCGTCCCCAGAATAATCTTTCCCCTCACCCTTCATCATTTGGATAGCTACAAGTTCTCCAGATTCGTCAAATACTTTCTTTCCCACATATCTCTCCTGTACTCCACCTTCGGTAATTCTAGCGCCAAGTCCAGGAGTTTCACCAGCGTGAGCTAAGGTAATACCTCCTACTGTGTTCATATCTGTATCCAAGGCGATAAAACCCCAAATAGCATCCCAAAGACCAGCTCCATAAAGAGGGAAAATGTAAGATTCTACATCTTCAGCTCCACCCTCACCAAGGAATATAAATACAGGAAACAAACGCTGATCCGCGGGTTTCTTATAGTTCTTTGCAATATCTACCGTCTCGGCTGTCACTGAGGCACCTGCGTCCTCGGTCACTTCCTTACCATTGATATCTACTACAATTGAAGAAATTCTCTTAGTGTAATATTCATTAATCTGTTGAGGTGTCATCGCATCGATTTCCTCGCCAGAAATTACGGCACCTAGAATTTGTTTTTTCTTGTCCAATGCGATTGCTTCTTTTTGCATGGGACCAAGAACCTGAGAGGTACCTGAAAGTAGTAATCCAAGAACCACGGTCAAAATGACCGAAAACGTAATGATATAAGCGTTAGACTGTTGCACGTTGTAACCTCCTTGTTTTATTGGCTTTTACTACATAATAATCAATCAGGGGAGCAAACACATTCATAAATAGAACGGCAAGCATAATTCCCTCAGGATATGCTGGATTAGTTACTCGAATGATCACGGTGAATACACCAATCAAAAGGCCATAAATCCATTTACCCGTTTCGGTTTGAGCAGCTGATACGGGATCTGTCGCCATGAAGACGATACCGAAAGCCAAACCTCCCATTACCCAGTGATATTGAGGAGGCATTGCCATGTATTCATTCACGGCAAGAACGTTCAATAATAAACCCATCAAATACGCTCCTGCAAAACCCGAAACAATAATCTTCCAGCTTGCAACTCCTGTGGCAATTAAAATAACAGCTCCAATTAAAGCCATCAGGGTGGAAGTTTCACCAATTGATCCTGGGATCCAACCCATAAATAAATTGCCAAAACTGAACAGGTCAGCTCCTAGTGTATTGTTGTGTTCAGCCAAGGCCTCCACCACTGGAACATTGTCTACTCCGGCATTGTAAGCAACTGCAAGTGCGGTAGCTCCTGAGAATCCATCTACGGCTGTTTTATCACCTAAATATGTCCAAACTTGATCACCTGAAATTTGAGCTGGATAAGCAAAGTACAAGAATGCCCTTGCTGTCATCGCAACGTTCAAAATGTTCATTCCGGTACCTCCAAAAACCTCCTTGCCAATTACAACAGCAAAAATTGTTGCGAGAGCAACTTGCCAAAGTGGGATAAATGGAGGCATAACCAAGGCTATCAACATTCCCGTCACCAAATACCCCTCACTAATAGGGTGATTACGGACTACACAAAAGATGAATTCAGTCAACAAACCAACAGCGTATGACACGATGAGAATTGGGAGAACCGATAAGGCTCCAAATACTGCCTTATCTACCCAAGTAGCCGCTTCCCCGGTGGCAAGGAAATGTTGTTGCCCAACATTCAGAATTCCAAATAATAACGCAGGAATCATGGCAATTACCACCGTAATCATCACACGCTTCAAGTCAGTCGCATCCTTGATTTGAGCTCCTTTTGGCTTAGTAATCAAATCTGGGGCGAAAGCGATTGTCCGATGCCCTTCATAGAGCGTATGGAACTTTTCCCACTTCCCACCTTTTTCAAAGTGGGGCTTGATACCATCGAAGAGATTTTGTAATAACTTCATATCTTAACTATACATTAATAATTCAATCCCGTGCCTCACCAAATCCTGTATTTCATTTTTCGAAGGATCGACAAATTCGCATATTGCAACGTCCTCTTCAATGACTTCATAGAGACCTAATTCCTCCATTTCATCAAAATCTTCGGTGACGATTGCCTTGAAAAGGTATGTGGGCAGAATATCCATTGGAAGGACTTTTTCAAAAACTCCTGTAACTACGAAGGGTCTTTCTTCTCCATGGGTATTGGTATCCACTTTGAACCCTCCTTTGTTAAGGAATGAAAGCATTCCTATCGCTTTATGGAAACTCAATTTTGAAGTACTTGGCTTGATCCATCCCAAGAATTCCTCATAATCCCCTTCAGGAATTACAGTAATTTGATTGTGATAAAATCCTAAAAATCCTTCGAGATTGATTTTCTCACCTGTCAACACATTTCCTGAAATCACTCTGACATTACCAGAATTAAGATTTCCTTTTACAAACGAAGTAATATTTGCACCCATATAGGTCTTAACGTAACCTGTTTTTGTCAACTCAGAGCCGGTCAAGGCAATGGTCTTGGATGCATCATATATTCCCTCCAATAAAAGCTTCCCAATCTGAACTACTCCAAATGGAGAGACTGTCCAAACGATATCACCTTTGTTGATAGGATCTAGATGATGGATCTGAATACCAACATTTCCCGCAGGATGTGGTCCTGAGAATTTATTGACTTGGGCATTTGTCACACCCGCAAAAACGCTAGGAGTAGGCTTAGAACCATCGACATTAAGATGAACCTTACCAGAAGTCAACTTGGTCAATACATCGATCCCAGCCTGGAAATATTTTTCTTCACCCTGAAGTATAAAGCCATAATCGGCAGCGAGTGGGTTTGTATCAAAAGCAGAAATAAAAATCCCTTTTGGACTATCGGCAGGATTTGCTACGATACCAAAAGGTCTCTGAATGATGTTTGGCCAAACTCCGCTTGATGCCAGTTTAGAAGCCAACGCATCTCGATCTTGGTTTAAGTCAATTTCCCCAAAATTCTCGTGGGTGATATCTTTATCAGCCAGAATTTTGATTTCGAGCAGCTTACGCTTGTCTCCTCTTTTGATCTCCACGATCTCACCGGATACCGGTGCTGCGTAGATGACCTGATCTAAAGCTTTATCGATCAGAATAGGAGTCCCGGCTTTTACCGTATCTCCTTCATTGACGAGAACTTTTGGACGCTGAAGTCCTATGAAGTCTGTCGGCTTAATGGCGAAAGTTTGAGCTTGGGCAAAATTGGCGATCTCAGTTGAGGCCTTTCCTACCAGTTTTATGTCAAATCCTTTCCTAAGCTTCACTATTTTAGACATATCTGTTTTTGAACTATGAGCTATTGAAAAACGCCCCAAATCTAAAGAAAAACCATTTGAATTGGAGCTTATATTAGATTAATTGTTCGAACTTTTGATAGAAGGGACAATCCGTATAATTCAGGCATGAAGCATATTTTCTTCCAATGACTCCACGTAGGATTTGACTTGCTCCATTAGCCACATGGGTGTAGAGGTAGCTCCACAGATACCAATTCTATCCTCAGCATGAAACCACTCAGGATCCAAGTCTGTTTCGTTTTCGATAAAATAACTTCTCGGATTCTCACTTAGGCAGATTTGATAAAGTGCCTTTCCGTTTGAACTTTTCTTTCCCGAAACAAAGAGAATCACATCATTTTCTTTTGCAAACTTCTTTAATTGCGGTTCGCGATTTGAAACTTGGCGGCAAATAGAATCATTTGCATTGAAATCCAATTCAGTAAGTTCACCCTTGGCTGTTTTGATCCGATTTTCAATTTTTTGTGAAAGATCATAAAAGCCTTTGGTACTCTTGGTCGTTTGGCTGAAAAGCGTGACAGGTCGACTGTAATCAATCTTCTCTAGGTCGGCATCTTCCATTACTACTACAGCTTTTTCTAATGTTTGACCAGTCAGACCGACCACTTCAGCATGTCCTTTTTTACCATAGATGACGATTTGACCATCTTCCCGCTCCATCTTGTCAAAGGCGTTTTTGACACGGTGTTGAAGCTTGAGCACAACGGGACAGGATGCATCGATGAGTTCAATATTGTTTTCAATGGCAGTCCTGTAAGTTTCAGGGGGCTCCCCATGTGCTCTGATTAATACCTTGCAATTAGTCAACTCCTGAAGCTGCTCACGATCTATGACGACTAGTCCTTTCTCACGAAGGCGCTTTACCTCCATATCGTTATGAACAATATCGCCCAGACAATACAATTGATCGCTGTTCTCCATTTCATCCTCAGCCATTTTTATGGCAAACTCGACCCCGAAACAATAGCCCGAATTTTTATCAATGGTTACTTGCATATTCCTTTTCGTTATCGATTACTTCTTTTGCTAGCTGCACGATCTGTGCCACTTGCTCCTCAAAAGTTAGATTACTAGTATCAATTTCAATTGCATCTGGAACTTTGATCAAAGGACTCTCCATTCTTGAAGAATCGATTCGATCCCGCTCTGCCAAGTTCCTTTTAATAGTTTCAATATCTACCAATTCGCCTTTTTCCAGCAATTCCTGCTGCCTTCTAAAAGCCCGAGTATCCAATTCAGCAGTCATAAAGATTTTTAATTCAGCGTCAGGAAACACAACCGAGCCAATATCTCTTCCATCCATCACCACACCTTTTGACTTACCTAAACGCTTTTGCTGAGCAACCAGTTCTTTACGAATTTCTTTTACAGTTGCTATTTCGCTCACTTTTTCAGAAACAGTCATGGTTCGGATTTCGTCCTCCACATTGAGTCCATTTAGGTAGGTATCCTGCTTCCCGGTGTCAGGATTAAGATGAAAAGAAATAGTTAGCGTTTTGAGTCCTTTTGAAACATCCTGAGGATTTGAGGGTGAAAGGTATGAATTCAAAAAATGCAACGTAGCGGCGCGATACATTGCCCCAGAATCGATGTAGGTAAATCCCAAATTTTTGGCTACTGCTTTCGCGGTCGAACTCTTTCCGCACCCCGAATAACCATCTATGGCAATGACTATTTTACCCATCAAAAAAACCCTGTCTTGGTTTACTGATTAACTTTGGGCAAATATAGTAGTTTTAATCTTAACCGTTCCCCCAATCCCTGATTGCCAATCGAATTGAGCGTCATTGATTTTTATCTCTAGCCTATGAAAATTAAAGGAAATCTTGTCGACATTCCCAATCGCCAAATTTACGCTGCCGAAATACTCGTTGCCGATGGAAAAATTTTTGAAATCAAGAAAATTCATCCTGAATCCAATCTTCCATTTCTGATGCCTGGATTTATAGATTCTCACGTCCATGTGGAATCTTCCATGCT
>CAYTXN010000028.1:0-11307 GCA_964441195.1 uncultured Limnohabitans sp. | reverse complement strand
CCAGAAATCCATTACCTCGCGGAGATGATGAATTGGCCGGGAACGGTGAATCAGGATCCCCTGGTGACGGAGAAAATCAGGATTTCACAGAAGTACGGTAAACCAATTGATGGTCACGCCCCAGGACTGAAAGGAGATTTGGCCAAAAAGTACGTCAGTGCAGGGCCGAGTACAGACCACGAATGTTTTAGCGCGGATGAAGCTAGGGGAAAGCTTGAGCTGGGAATGAAAATCGCAATCCGGGAAGGATCTGCTGCCAAAAACTTCGAAGCACTCATTGACCTGATTGATGAGTTCCCTGAAATGATCATGTTCTGCTCTGATGACAAACACCCCGACAACCTTGCTTTAGGTCATATTAATGAATTGGCTGCACGCGCAATTGCCAAAGGGAAAGACCTTTTTGATGTGCTGAGAGCTGCTTGCCTTACTCCTATTTCGCATTATTCCTTAAAGGTCGGTCAGCTTCGAGTCGGAGATCCAGCTGATTTTATCTTGGTCAAAGATCTAAAAAGATTTGAGGTTCAGTGCACCTTCATAAATGGAGAAAAAGTCGCGGAAGATGGGAAGACACTTATAAATAGTATCGAGAATAAAATCATTAACAACTTCAATACCTCGCTCAAAAAACCTGAAGATTTTCAACTTCCTGCTAAAAAAACCAAAGTAAGGATTATAGAAGCTTTGGATGGTCAATTAATTACTCCTGAGATTCAAGGAGAAATTAAGCTAGTAAATGGACTTGCAGAGTCTAATCTTGGTTCTGATATTCTAAAAATCACCGTAGTAAACCGCTATCAAGATTCTCCTCCTGCTGTTGCATTTATTAAAAACTTCGGGTTGAAATCTGGAGCCATCGCATCATCTGTTGGACACGACTCTCATAACATAATTGCAGTCGGAGTCGATGACGTATCTATTTGCAAGGCTGTCAACTTGATTATAGAAGCAAAAGGAGGAATATCGGCGATATCTGAAGGAAAAGAAGTAGTTATTGCCCTACCTGTAGGTGGTATAATGTCTCCTGAGGATGGATATCAAGTAGCCGAAGCCTATACCAAGATCGACCGAATGGCTAAAGAACTGGGCTCAAATCTCAACTCCCCATTTATGACGCTCAGCTTTATGGCGTTATTGGTAATTCCTGATTTGAAGCTTAGCGACAAAGGATTGTTTGACGGACAGAAGTTTGAATTCACCGAAGTGTTCATTTAACTCCGGGTTCAAAAACCTTTCACTTTCATGAATTCAGAGAACAAAAAAAAGCAGCGCCTTGAGAGCGCTGCTTTTCAATTTTCAATTTAAGTCAGATTATCTAAATGCAGGCCAAGGTTTGCCAGCATTTGATTTTACAGCTACAGTACCAAACTCATCGTAAGTATTTACCCACTCTAGAGTAAGCACCTGAGGAGTAGAACTAATCACTGTCATGGAATAACTGTCTCCATACTTATCCGTACCAGTCATGGTTAATCTTCCACAAGCATCATTGATTCTTACGTTTCCACTACCCCATGTATCAGGATAGCAAGACTGCCAAGCGCCGAATGTTCCGTCAGAAACCCTATAAGCACCTGGAGTATTAGCAACAGCAGTCCAAGTGATTGATCCAGAGTAAGTGTTACCGCAGAAGGTTTCCAAAGCATCAAATGCATACGTACCAGCTAAATCTGAAGGACAGATTACACTGACATTATACTGGAAAGGTGATGCATAGAATGGAGCACCTGCCACGTTAGTCGTCACATTGTTAGTTGAGAAAGAACGACCTTTCTTGTCATTCAGCACCAATCTAAATTCAAACACATCCCCACCTTCTATTTGTGCAGCAGTTAATCCAACAGCTGCAAAGGCTTCAGCCGCGGTAACTACAAAGGAAGCTCTAAGGAATCTTGATTCATCATTTGGAGCAAAATCACTGGATTGAAGTGTTTTCACAATCACATCATTGACTGGAGTATAATTCAATCCTACACCGGGAATTAATCTTCTATGACGAACTCGGATTTCTACATTATCGACGGTAGCACCATCTTCCGCATCAACTGCTTCCAATGTCAAAGCAAAGTTGGATGCTCCGAGATTAAAGAAGTTGAAGGTAGTGCTCGTTCTAGCAATTGTTCTTAAGTAAGCGCCATTATCAAATGTACTGTAGGGGACATTGGGTTCAACAAAATCTCTACAAGAGCTTAGAAAGACCAGCATAGTTGCCAACAAGCCGAAACTATATTTTAGCATTTTCATGTTTTTCTAATTTTTAGGTTAATAAATCCAAGGTGAGGCAGGATTTGTATCCCAGAACACTTGTTGAGCGAGATCAGGCTTCTGTACTGCATTGGTATTAGTTACCATGTAGTTGTTAGGATATAAGAATGTTCTTATAAACGGTCCCGGATTTTCTTCCAAGGCAGGTTGCATTCTACTTGGCTTTCCTGTCCTTCTGTAGAGATTGAATGATTCCATTCCATTACCGAATAAGGATAACCAGTATTCTCTTGCCACTAGATCCAATCGACCATCATTTGAGGCTGCACCGTCAAATTCATTATTTACATACAAGATGTAATTTTCAACAGAACGAGTGTACTCATCAGCTGGATTGAAGCTTGTAATTACGGAAGATTCATCAGTAGTCAAGGACCAAGACCTGACATAGTTCATGTGCTTTTGAATACCTGAAGTCAAATAGGTTTTAGCGTCACCTGTAGTACCAAGAGTAATAGCAGCTTCAGCAAGCATAAAGTCCACGAATGCCGCCAACATAATTGGGTGAATTCCTGCACCTTTACCACCTAACTGATTGTTATTGACAGGCGCTGCAGAGTTGTTGTCGAATCGACCAGCAGACGGATAAACACCATAAGCAGTTCTTCGTAGTCCATCCGGTGGAATACCATCTGGATCCAAGTGATCACGACCCCAATATCCTCTTGTACCAGGATTACAGTAAGGGAAGCCACCAATAAGATATTGTGGAGGAGGTAATTGCGTAATACACTCTTGCTCAGCATCATTAGTAGTATTGGTCAAGGATTGCCGGTAGAAATAATATCTAGCTCTCGGGTCATCAAAGCCTTTTTGCTCTGTTAATCTCCACATGTAATCTGTGGATTGATAATCTCCACCACCTGCAGTATATTGACCAGCAAACTTAGGATGTCTGGAGTCAGGGTCAGCTAAAGTAGTTCCAAACTGAAATACAAAGTCATCTCCTGCTTTCAACATGTTATTTTCAGCCACAAGCGCATTTATACCAGCTGTAGATTCCGAAGTACTCACTAGTCTAGTATTGAGAAAATATCTCAGCTTCAAGGTATTCACCATTCGTACCCATTTGGTATAATTTCTATTGTAGAAATAGTCATTTGGAGTACCCGTGGATGGAGTAGCAGTAAAGTGAGCTGCAGCTTCATTCAACAATGCAAAACCGGCAGCATAAACAGATGCTCCTGTGTCGGTCTTTGGATTGAAGTTGGCAGCATCTATTGCTTCGGTGAAAGGCACATCGTTGAATGTATCCACCAAATCAAATAACACCATTGCCTTGATAGTCTTGGCAATTCCTAAGTGACGCTGCAAATTTGCAGCTTCAGCAAGCGGCTCCAAGAATTGGATATCGGCAAGGATATTTGCATAAGCATTAGTCCATGTACCGTTCGTTGCAATATTGGTATAGGCTGTCTCATACAGGGCAGCACCTTGGTTAATTTGACGGGTTAATCGAGCACCCCTGTCAGCTATTCCATACCAGTGCGACTGGTAATCCAATTGGATTCTATTCAAAAGAAAATCTGGAGATGCTGTTGCTGCATTTACTGCATTTGGATTCTCAAGCAGTTCTTCCAGTTTTTCATCACAAGACGTGGCAAATACCAATGAGGTCGCTACCGTTAGTCCATATATAAATTTTTTCATTTTCATGTCTGTTTAGGGTTAGAATGTAAGAGTTAACGTTCCACCCATTCTTCTTGAACTAGGGCCAGTCACAAAATCAAATCCGAGTCCATTGCCTACACCTGTTCCCAATACATCCACATCATAGTTCATGTTTGGTGGGAAATTCAGTGCTACAAACCAAAGGTTTGTTCCACTAAGAGCAAAAGATGCCCTCTTGAAAGGAGTCTTTGCCATCAGTGAATTTGGCAATTGGTATGCAAGTGATACCTCTCTTAAGCGGACCATAGAACCGTCGAAAACGTTTGGCTCATCTGTAGCTCCCTGATAACCGGAGAAGAAATAATCCGATGCAGTGATTTGATAATCATTTGGAATATAAATTGGTGTTCCATCCGCATTCGTTCCGTCCTGTCTTACACCTGGCATAATGAAGGTCAATTCTCTATCAGCAACTGGATCCTTGGTAACACCACGAGCCAATGTTGCAGTTACAGTACTTGAATAGATCACCCCTCGGTGTCTGTATTCCATCATTACATTTAGGTTGAATCCTTTATAGCTAAATCCATTGATCCAAGATCCTGTCCAATCTGGATTGGGATCGCCCAAGATGACAAGATCAGCAGCAGGTTTGTGAACGCCATTTGAAAGGATAATTGGCTGTCCATCTGGAGCTCTGTCAAAACCGATTCCTTTGATTACGTTGAAAGGTTGTCCTGGAATAGCGAAGTTACCTAGATTAGTAAATCCAGAAACTACCACTTCCTCCAAACCTCCACCAAGTTCGATCACTTCAGTCTCATAGGTTGACCAGTTGATTGTAGAAGTCCACTCAAACCCAGATGGGGTCGAGATTGGAGTTACAGTAGCCTGAAGTTCAGCACCTCTTGTTCTGATTTGACCGATGTTAATTGCTGTACTAGTAAAACCGGTAGCAGGATCAATCGGTGATTGTGTGATCAGGTCTTTTGTGTTTTTCTCATACAAGGAAAGATCAAATCTCAATTTGTTGTTGAACATCACTGCTTCAATACCAAATTCCAATTCACCATGAAGTTCAGGCTTCAAGTTAGGATTACCCAAAACGTTAGAAACTGAGTGGGTAGCTGTTACACCACCTCTATCAAACGCTCTAGCAGTCTGAGCAAGGATATTTCTGGTGCTATAAGGTCTCGGGTAGCCCGCAGAAGTTCCGTAACCCAATCTCAACTTCAAATCATTCAAGGTTGTAGAACCCCAATTGAATGCTGTAGTCGGGATAAAAGAAACTGATGCGCCTGGATAAAGAATACTTCTATTTTCAGCTTCAACAGTTGAAGTCCAATCATTTCTAGCAGAAAGATTCAAAAATAGGTAGTCAGCATAATCCAAAGTAATGTTGGTATACACACCATATCTTCTTTCTTCTTGAGTATAGGTCATCGTACCTCCGGAGTAGGCGTCATTACTTGAAGAATTCTCGAAATTAGAGTGACGGAAAAGACCGAAAGCTAACTGACCTTGAGAAGCAACACCATTCTGTGAGTAGTTGTCGTATCGAGAGTTACCTCCCAATAAAGCACTCATGCTGAACTTGTCAGAGAATTCTTTTTTCCAGTTTAAGATCAAATCCTGATTCCAAATGGTATTCGTGATGTTGATCGTTCTGTAATACCCGTTTCTTGTTGCCAAGTTTGATGTAGCACCACCCTTGTTGTATCTAAGTTCCTGCAATTCTGTGTAGGTATCTAGACCCAGTCTGTAGGTGATTGAGAAGTTATCATTCAAATCATAATTCAATGAAGTTGAGTTGAAGAAACGCTGCACATCTGAAGAGTTCACATAGTTTCTAACTAACCAGTTTGGGTTAGTAATATCATTTCCACCACGATAATAAACTGAACTTTTATCAATTGGATTCTCCCATGGCAGACCCGCTAGGTCAACGGAACGAGGAGTGAATAGTACGTGTCCAAATACAGATGGGATTGCACTACCAGAACCGAAAGAGGCATTTACTGGTGGTGATAAAAGATCTGTGATTGAAAAGGTAAATGATGAATTGACAGAAAGTTTATCTGAAATAGCAGAGTTGATACCCAAGCCGAAGTTAAACTTCTCCAGTTCATTACCAGGTAGATAACCTTGCTCATCCGTGTAACCAAAGCTAGCATTAAAGCCAGTTCTGTCAGATCCACCTGCGATTTGCACGGAAGTATTAGAGATCAAACCCTGACGGAAGAAGATCTTAGAAGGATCATCATATGCCTTGTATTCGTAAGGAATAGCACCTCTTGGGTTAGAAGCTGACACTAAAGCATCATCTCTAAATTGCGGAAATGCATCTCTAACGGCTGCAACAGAAGAAGTTGCATAAGGGTGAAGGACTGTTGATCCGATGTCCATTCTACCTCCGAAGTTAGAGAAGAAGAAACCATTACCCTGCTGGAAACCATTACCATAGATCTGACCATAAGTTGGCAAGGAAGCCGCTTCATTGGTAAATACAGATTGGTTAATGGTTACTTCAGCTGCTTTTCTTTTGGATGCGCCAGATTTGGTAGTAATAAGGATTACCCCGTTTCTACCTTGGTCACCGTAAAGAACAGTTGCTGAAAGGCCTTTCAAGACAGACATACTCTCGATGTTATTTGGATCGATGTCCAGGAATCGGGAAGATGTTGTACCCCCACCAGTGCTGAATCCATTCTGGTTGTTGGTACTTGTATTGAAGGGAACGCCATCCACTACAAAGAGTGGTTGGTTGGAACCAGTTGCCGAAGAATAACCTCGGATTACCATATTGGTTCCTGACCCAGACATACCGTTAGTTGAAGTAATACTTACTCCCGGTACCTTGCCCTGTAGCACTCGTGCTACGTCAGCCTCTGGACGATTTTCCAGTTGCTCACCGTCCACTGAGGTTACTGCGTAACCTAGTGCTTTTTTCTCTCTTTCGATACCGATCGCCGTGACTACCACTTCGGATAGTTGTGACGCGTCAGTCGTCAGAGTGATGTTGACTACGGATCGATTGCCGATAGTCTCTTCTGCGGTCTTGAGACCCACAAAGGAGAAAATCAAAACATCAGATCCCGCCGGCACATTGATAGAGTAATTACCATCCAAATCGGTGGTAGTACCTACTGTTGTACCTTTGACGAGAACTGTTGCCCCTGGCAACCCTAATCCGTCTTCCTCGGAAATTACCGTTCCGGTAATTACCCGTTGTTGCGCCGACACCTCATAGCTGAGGGTCATGGTGAAAAGCGCAACAACAAAGAGTAAAGCTTTTCTCATAAGGTGTTTAGTTTAGTTGATCCGTAAATAAAATTTATTATCGCGTAATTTCAAAAGCGGTTAAAAAATCGTTTGAGCGGAGCGAAAAGCACATAATTTGGTTGAAACCGTATATGTTAACATTTATTAACGGTATTAAACAGATTTTTTAACATTGACGAAACAATATTTTGAAAAATAGCTAAAAAGATGAAATTCAAAATTTATTTTCAACTGCAAAAAAAAATAAAATAGAGCTGAAAAACTGTTTTTTGGTCATTTTTAAGAATAAAAAGTATCCTTTTTTCGATTTATTCTTATAAAATTTTAATTCTTGAAGATTTTCGAATTGCATTAATTGAAAATTTTAAAAAATCGAAATATCCTGTTCATTTTTCACAACATTTTTCCACTTTTTTTGCGAAAAATAAAAAAACTGGTTTCTTTTTTAACCAGTTTTCTAATTTTAAAAAGAATATCTCAAGGTAAAGGATGCTTCATCCCACCATAACTTTGTGAAGTCAACAAAATTATATGCAGGCTTCCAATCAAAACTTAAATAGATGTTAGTGTTATAAAAATTATACTCCAAGCCAACTATTAAATCAACTCCATAGGCTTTATAATCTTCAGTCCCCTTATAGACCCAAGGCGGTTCTGCTTTTGGCTCTTTCCAAATTCCATAATGTGCTCCACCTCCTAGATACCATTCCAAACCCCGGAATTCTCGGATATCCATGTGACGCTCATAAAGTAGTGCTGCATTCCAACCTTTCCATCGGTTAAAGACCATAAGTTCCACCGCTGAATTGTCAGTAACGAATTGCTTGACAGAGCCGCCATAAGAAGTCCCGCCACGAACTCCCACCATGGTATTATAATAACCTTGTTGGGCCTGAAGTGCGGGGGTATAGCAGAATAATGCCATTACTAAGATGGCGGAAGAAAGTAAGAGTAGTTTTTTCAAAGCATCACAAGTTAATCTTGTCAAAAAGTAAAAATTTTTTCTGGAGTAACACAATAATTCAACTTGATATCGTGGGGTTCGGGCTGGATTTGCTCCTCTGGACCATAAAAACTCAAACCGATTTTAATAACCTCAGGCTTTAATCCCCCCAAAAAGGAATCATAAAACCCTTTTCCAAAGCCCACACGATTCCCGGATTTATCATATGCCAATAAGGGGACAAAAACTACCTCAATCTTATTTGGAGAAACCAAAATAGACTCCTGAGGGATCGGAATTCCCCATTCATCTAAGAAAAAAGCTACTTCCTTCGGCAATTTCAATGTTTCTAATGCAGTGTTCGCTTTGTTCACCTGGGAGGTATACAAGATTTTATTCTGCTGATCGAGAGAATCCTTAATATAAAAGGTATTGACTTCATTAAATCGATCAATGGGAAAAAACAGATGGAAGTGTTGCAAATCACCTAGTTTAGAAAACCAAGCTAAGAATTGCTGATTAATAGCTTTGGAATTGGATTCAACCTCTTCAGGTTTCAAATTTTTCCTAAGCTGTCTATAGGCAGATCGGAGTTCTTGTTTAGTTTTCACTTGAGTATAATTTGATTTTTTTTTGGTCAGTCTTGACAGCTATCAGTCAGGAAATCTCGCAACTATCTGCCGATAGGCAAGTGGTTGATATCCTTTAGCGGTGTGCCCATTGCGCCATGCTTGATTTCAATCGTAAGCCAACACTATCATATTAAAGTCCAAAGGATCAAAACAACCCAGCATATCATCAATCAAGTGAGGTTTTGCCAGATAAAATTGCATCATATTTACTACTCGTTCCTGCGGACTCCCACCTGGTGCAGTAAAATCCAAAACCGCTTGGCCTCGAGTCACCTCAACAGAAAGCCTTCTTTCTTCCGCTTTCCTCAATTTTGCACCCATTTGATCGAGAATTTTCAAGCTGCGTACTTTTCCGGCTTGAAAGGCTGAATCCAAGCTTTTCTCCAGAGCTGCGGCTTCTTTTCCCTTTTTGTCAAAAAGTTGGGAAAGAACTTCCTTTTCTTCATTCATACTAAAATCAACTTGCGCTTGTCGGGCTACAAATCCCTTTTTCCAGCTTTCAAAATCAACAAAAACGTCGGAAACATTCCAATCCAGTTGTTCCATCTTTTTCAAAACAGGTCCGTCGAGGATCAAAGCAAAATTCCGAGGCAATAGAATCGGAAATGGGACCTCAAACTGATCGAAAATACCTTTCAATTGTAACCAATACACGACTTCAGCTGGCCCACCTAAATAGGCCAAATTTGGGAGTATCATCTCTTGGTACAAAGGTCTCAAGACTACGTTTGGGCTAAATCGCTCCGGATTAGATTCAACCAATGAATCAAGTTCTTTGGCCGTGAATCGGATATCTGTATTTATTACTTGAAAATCATCCCCAGACCTTTCGATTCGCTCCCGAAGTCCATTTTCCAAGTAGAAGAAATTGATTTCTCTTGGAAAAATCTGGCTCTTATATCCCAATTCCTCCAATTCTTTAGATGCAAGCTGGGCCTTTTTAAAAGGAACTCCAGTAAAAAGATCGGACTTAATAACAGATTTAAAAATGGATTTGAGTTCAGCATCATTTCCGTCCACGACCACCAATCCTTGTTCGCTAAATAATTGGTTGACATACTTTCGTACTGCTTCTCCCAAAGTCCTACTGCTCTGATAAGCATTTTTAAAGACTTCATGAGCAAAAGGAACTTCTTTCAAGAATGCTTTAAAGGAATCATCCAGAGAAAAGTCTCCTACAGCCCCAGTTTGATCTGAATTCCATTGATACTTTTTCCCATCAAGTTTGAAGTAATTGATTTCGTCAAAATCATGATCCTCGGTAGCCATCCAATACACGGGGATAAAATGGAACTCAGGATAAGCATCTTTTAGCTTTTTGGCAAGATTGATCGTTGAGACGATTTTATAAATAAAATAGAGCGGACCTGTGAAGAGATTCAACTGATGCCCAGTGGTCACCGTGAATGTTTTCTCACTAATAACCGACTCAATATTTGCCGAAACAGCCTCTGAAATCTCTATTTCTGAATACTGTTTTTGTAGTACCCGATGAAGAACTTCTCTATTTTCAGAAGGAAAATTTTTAGCTTCTATTGCGGCCTTAAAACTCTCTATTTTGGGTAAATGTGAGTAAAACGGCTTCAGGGCCTCTTTTCCTTCTAAATAGTCTAAAAAAAATCTCGAAAACTGTCCCGTCTTATTCAGATCTACGCAGTGTTTTTTCATCAGATTGGGTGAAGTATGTTTGGGAAGTCTAACTTAGCGGCTCAAACCAAAGTTCGTCTTTTT
Source organism: uncultured Limnohabitans sp. (assembly GCA_964441195.1). Taxonomy (GTDB): domain Bacteria; phylum Bacteroidota; class Bacteroidia; order Cytophagales; family Cyclobacteriaceae; genus Algoriphagus. The sequence goes on along the minus strand of CAYTXN010000028.1, from coordinate 843 downwards.
TTGTAAAAAACAGGACATCTTACATCAATGGCAGGTATAAGTGGCGAAAAATTGAAAATCAAAAGATTTTGACTCAATTTCCAAACCAAATCTTCCATTTCTGATTTCCTGTTAGAGCTAAACCAAACACATGTTTCCATACCAAAGAATCTTCCTAAATAATGGACTTGAAGTGATCGTCCACGAAGATCATAGCAGCAAAATCGCCGTTTTCAATCTACTCTATAAGGTAGGATCACGATTTGAGCAAGTCGGAAAAACCGGGTTATCACATTTCTTTGAGCATCTGATGTTTGGAAGCTCTGCAAATGTTCCTGTTTTCGACCGGGAATTGGAGCTCGTAGGCGGTTCATGTAATGCCTTCACAAGTCCCGACATCACCAATTATTACATGACTTTGCCTGCTGCAAATATTGAAACAGCATTCTGGCTGGAGTCTGACCGAATGCTGCAATTGAGCCTGAGTGAAAAAACGATCGAAACACAGCGCAAAGTGGTGATGGAAGAATATAAGCAGCGTTACCTCAACCAACCTTATGGGGATGTTTGGCATCATATGCGAGATTTGGCTTTTGAAAAGCATGCCTATCGATGGCCAACAATAGGTCAGACCTTGGAAGATATAATCGGATACACCAAGGACGATGTGCTTGACTTTTATCATACCCACTATCATCCCGGCAATGCCATTCTAGTGGTGGCAGGTGATGTCACGCTATCTCAAATAGAAAAATTAGCAAAAAAATGGTTTGGGCCTATTCCGACATCTCCTAAAAAATGGAACTACAATCAAACGGAGCCCATTCAAACAACAAAGAAGTCAAAAGAAATTCACTCCAAAGT
>CAYTXN010000027.1:0-18143 GCA_964441195.1 uncultured Limnohabitans sp. | reverse complement strand
TACAATTTCGGCCTTTTTGCCAAGCCTTCGGTAATAATTCCCTCAATTCTTTCTCTTTCCTCACCGATCAAAGTCAATCTTGGAGCGCGGACATGTTCAGAACCGATCCCACAATGCTGCTCGGCGAGCTTGATGTATTGGACTAGTTTCGGATGAATATCAAGTTCCAACAAGGGTAAAAACCAACGATAAATCTCCCTCGCTTTTTCATTTTCTCCCTCTTGGACTAGATTGTAGATTGTGACTGTTTCTTTTGGAAAAGCACAAACCAAACCGGCGACCCAGCCAACTGCACCCATTAAGAGTTCCTCCATCGCCAAGGTATCTACTCCACAAAGTATCTGAAATCGATCACCAAATCTGTTGATCATACGAGTCACGTTGGAGATATCCCGGGTTGACTCTTTTACGGCTTGGATGTTTGAGCATTCAGCCAACTCTGCAAACATATCCAAGGTCACCAATGTCTTATAATCCACTGGATTATTGTAAATCATCATTGGCAACGAAGTGGAGTTAGCGACAGTTTTGAAATAAGTAACTACTTCCCTTGCGTCTGCTCCATACCGCATCGGAGGTAGAATCATTAAGCCCGAAGCTCCGAGTTCCTCGGCTTTTTTTGCCCAGAAAAGTGCGTCTTGAGTTGCTCCTTCAGCGATATTGAGGATGACAGGAACTTTGCCATTGAGATAGTTTACCGTTTCACGGGTCAGGGTAATTTTTTCTTCTTGAGACAAAACCGAGCTTTCACCCAAAGTCCCTCCGAGAATGATCCCATGAACTCCACTCTCCAGCTGATAGTCCAGATTCTTGAAAAACAAGTCCATGTCCAGACTTCCGTCTGGGTGAAATTTGGTTGTGACCGCCGGGAATACGCCTTTCCAATTCATAGTATAATGAGTTTTGCTACAGTAGAAACTGAGGTGTTTTTGAATAATCAAATTATAAGATAAAGGTAGGTGTGCTTTGGACAGGAATCTCTCACAGAATTAATTCATTCCAATACAATATTGATCAAAATACATGATTCAACTTTTGATTTGTCTCAATTTGATACCATTTTTGACTATGGCTAAAATAATATCTTTTCAAGTACCAAAGTCTCAAAAGGAGTTTGTCCGTTTTCAGGAGGATCGGGGAAAGCATTTTTATGACAAATTACATCAGCATCCTCAAATGCAATTGACAGTAATACTGGAAGGAAAAGGTCAATTTCTTAGTGGTGACTATGTCGGCAGATTTCAGGCTGGAGATGTTTTTTTCTTAGGTGAAAATGCTCCGCATGTGTTCCGAAGCGATCCGGAGTTTTTTGAATCTTCCACTACTCTTGCGTCGTTGGGAAATACGGTATTCTTCGATTTCCCGGCTTTGGGAAAAGCAATCGAGGAAGTAGATGAGCTTCAACCACTTAAAAAATTCCGTAATTTTGAGGGAATTTGCTTTCAGATTGTAGGTCATTCCTCAGACTCGGTTAAAGGTGTGTTTGAGCATTTTAAGAAAAGTGTAGGCTTGGAAAGATTACGGCTTTCCATACACCTTTTATCCATTTTGGACCAGGCCGGAGTGGAATTGATCCAACTCAATGCCTCAGTATTGATGCGAAGACTTTCCGAAAAAGACGGAAGCCGAATGGATCGGGTGATGCAGTTTATGCTTGAAAACCGATTTAAGAAAATAGGTTTAGACCAGGCTGCTTCCATTGCCAATTTATCCAAAGAAGCATTTTGCAGATTTTTCAAACTTAGGACTCGAAAGACTTTTACTCAATATGTGATTCAACTTCGGATAAATGAGGCCCAAAAGTTACTTCAAGAAACAGAAATGGGAGTTTCAGAGATCGCATTTCAAGTTGGTTTTGAAAATCTTTCCTATTTCAACCGAAGTTTCAGGAATATAGTGGGACTCTCACCAAGAGAATTTAGAAAATGAGCAGTGAAAAGTGGGAAAATGTACAATACTATCCCCTTTTGGGGATTTTTTTCCCGATTAAAATTAGTTGTTAACATCTATTTGTCGATCTCTTCTTAATTAAGAAAAGCTTAAAATCTTGTATATCAGCATTTAAAGCGGGTTTCTTTCAGTATTATTTCTTTCATTAAGATCAGGGCACTGGCTTTGAACTTGGTTCATGAAATAAACTAATTATGAAAAAATTTTACATCACCGCTATCGCCCTTATACTGAGCGTAACGGCTTTCGCTCAAACTGAACGAAGCCTTGAGGAAATCGACCAAACCAATTCTTGGTTGAAAGTTGGAGCATTGATCGGAGCACCGTCAGGAGACGTTGCGAATTATTCCTCTTTCGTCTTAGGACTTGACGTTGCAGCTCAATTCCTTAGAACAAACAATTTTGGGGTAGGGATAGCTACAGGTTATTCCAAATATTTTGAAAAATCTGATGCTTCTGCTTACCAAGGAATGAATGATGGCTTTGGAGCAATTCCTTTAGGTCTCCTACTTAGGTTTTATCCTCAACCTGAAGGTCTCTTTGTAGGAACTGACTTGGGCTACACCTTCATTTCCGGAGTTACTTCCGAAAACACAGGTGGTGCATATATTCGTCCAATGGTAGGTTACCATAATTACAACTGGAACGTGTTTGCATATTACAATCACATCTTCAGACCAGAGACTACTATCGATGTTCAAAGCATCGGGATTGCTATAACCAGAAATCTAAGATTCAATTAATATTTAAACCAGGTAGAAATGAAAAGACACTCCATCTCAGCTTTTTTAGCTGTAGTACTGTTCTTTGGGCTTTCAGTAATCCATAAGGCAGTTGGTCAGGACAAAGGACTTGACATCGACATAGATCTAGGACGTGATCCCGTCTGGTACGAACAAACCTGGCTGCTTGTAGCTGCCGGTGCAGCAGTATTTATCCTAATACTGGTCGCTATTTTGAAGAATAACGGCAAAAAAATAGGGTAAAATGTAAGAGCCAAATCAATAGATTTGGCTCTTTATTTTTTAGACAAAAGTGCTTCAAGAATTCATTGAACAAGTACATTCCCCGAGGAATTAGCAACATTATTTTAAAATTTTTTGCCTTGGATTTGGATTGAGAAATTTGGTATTTGAAACATAGTTTTCATTTAGTCCATATTTTCTAGACCATGCGGCTGCTTCTTCTATTTTTATTGGGCATATCCACTTTCGAGGCTTACAGCCAACAGGCTGCTCAAATATCTATCCGAGAAAACATTTTTAATAATTTCACCTATTCCCAAAACAAAGAAAAGATAACTCCAAATCAGGTGAAATCAGCCATGAGCAATTATCCTGAGACGCAGAAAAAATATGTAATTGGCCAGCGAAATATTGCTATTGGGGGTGGAATGAAAGTTGCCACTGTAATTTTATTGACTTCAGGCTTGATTTATTTCATTGCTGAGGATTTTTCAATCAGGGGTCGAAATGTGTTTTTGAGTACTGGCACAGCAGGAACGATTTTGGGCATTATTGGTCCGGGGATAAAAGAGGAAGGAAAAAGAAACGTCTCAGATGCAGTACAGGAGTACAATTATCAAATTCTCCGAAATCCGGATTTTCTTTTCAATCAAAAATCTTTGCAGGTAAGGAATCCGTATGCTATGAGTTGGATTTTCCACTTTTGAATTTATGAAGAAAATTATACTCTTTTTATTAGTAGCACTATTTAGTCAAACCATCCTGATTGCTCAGGAAAATCCATTTTTAAGAGTAGAAACAAAACGAACTATCTTCAATCAAAAAATTGAAGTTTTGGATGGACCAAAATCTTTGAGAAAAGAAGAAGTAACAATGTTATTGTCTACCGATCCCGATGCGTTGTTTCTCTATGAAAAAGCCCGTCGAAAACAAAAAATCACTTCCATGCTTACAGCCCTTGAGATGGGACTTTTTGTAGGATCGGCTTATTTTATTTTTGCACCACAGCAATCGTCATCGAAAATAAGTAACCTGTTTTGGCCGATAAGTATTGGGTCTATTGTCACATCTATCGCTTCGGGAGCTTTCCGAAGGGAAGCGAGTAATTTAACGAGGGAAGCAATCGATCTTTACAACTTTGGTAATCAGCCTGGGTCTCCTGTCTATTTTCGGGAAAACAGGATTGATCAGCCTATATTTAGCTTTAAAATCCCTCTCCAATAATGAGTTCTGTCTGTGATTATTGAGCATGTGTTTTGTAAACACCTATTAAATCATAATTAACTGATTATCATTACTATTAATTGTATTTTTTTCTAAAATTTTTCTTATTTATCTCATTTAAAAGCACAATTTTTTCATGACTTTGGGCTGATTTACCTATCTTTATCTATTCACCTTTTTGTTGAGGGCTCCTGCCCTTTTCATGTTTTTAAACTATGCATCATGGCAAAAACTATCATCGTTTCCAACAGACTTCCTATAAGTCTGCGTCACCGAAACGGACGTTTCGAGTTTAAACCCTCAGCCGGAGGATTGGCGACGGGTCTAGGCTCCATCTATAAAAGTGGAGACAATATCTGGATCGGTTGGCCGGGAAATACGGTAGAGGATCCCGAACAGCGTGCAGAAATCATTTTGGAATTGAGTGACCTGAAAATGGCTCCTGTCTTTTTGACTAAAGACGATGTGGAGGAATTTTACGAAGGATTTAGCAATGAAACGCTCTGGCCTGCTTTCCATTATTTCACACAGTATATCGTATACAATCCCGAACATTGGGAAGCATATGTTCGGGTGAATCGAAAATTTTGCGATGCCATTTTGAAAAAAGCTGGTCCGGATGATACCATATGGATTCATGATTACCAATTACTTTTATTGCCACAGATGCTCCGCGAAGCTCTTCCTGATGCCACAATTGCATTTTTTCAGCATATCCCTTTCCCTTCCTACGAGATAATTCGAATGATTCCTTGGAGGAAAGAACTGCTGGAAGGAATGATTGGTGCAGATTTGATTGGATTTCATACGTATGACGACATGCGGCACTTTCTGAGTGCGGTAGGTCGTATTACGGGTTATTCCTCGGAAAGCGGCTACATCCAAGCTGAAAACCGGATCATCAACGTGGACTCATTCCCGATGGGCATCGATTATGACAAATTCGCCAAACAGGCGAAAAGCAAGAAAACTCAAAATATTGTCAAAAACTTCAGGGAACAAGTCGGTGATCAAAAGCTAATCATTACCATTGACCGACTGGATTATTCTAAGGGAATTCCCAAACGAATCCATGCTTTTCATCAACTCCTAGAAGAGAAAAAAGAATTGCATGGCAAAGTCTCTATGATCATGATCGTAGTACCAAGCCGGGACAAAGTTCAGTCTTATAAGGAATTAAAAGAGGAAATCGATCTTTTAGTGGGCCGCATCAATTCGGAATATTCCACGCTGAATTGGGTTCCTGTGCATTATTTCTACAGAAGTTTTCCTTTTGAAGAATTGAGTGCCTTTTACAGCATGTCTGATATCGCTTTGGTCACGCCATTAAGAGATGGAATGAATCTGGTCTGCAAGGAATTCGTGGCGAGCAAAACTGATCAGACAGGAGTATTAATCCTATCGGAAATGGCAGGAGCCTCCAAAGAACTTCAGGATGCCATTCTTGTGAATCCAAATGATCAGAAAGGTGTAATTGATGCCATTTACAATGCCTTAACGATGAAGCCCGCAGAACAAAAACAGCGGATTGCTTCCATGCAGGAAAGCTTGAAAAGGTATGATGTGTTTCAATGGGTAAAAGTTTTCATGGATCGATTGGCACATGTCAAGACTAAGCAAGCTGAACTTAACTCTAAGGATGTCGATTCAAAAGTCATTGCAGAGATTCAGTCAAAATTTAAGTCTGCAAAAAATCCGGTTTTGTTTTTGGATTACGATGGTACCTTGACAGGATTTAAGTCAAATCCACAAGATGCTGTTCCTGATACCGAACTGAAGACGATCGTCAAAGGATTGAGCGAGAAATCTCAAGTAGTCATTATCTCCGGAAGGGATAAAGACACCCTTGGCCAATGGTTTAATGGTCAACAGATTGACATGATAGCAGAGCATGGAGTTTGGGTAAAGCGAAAAGGATCCAAAGATGACTGGGAACTCTATGCTGATGCTGATGATTCATGGAAGACTGATATTCGTGCCGCTATGGAATATTATGTTTTACGAACACCAGGGGCATTTATTGAGGAAAAACACCACTCACTGGTATGGCACTACCGGAAAGTAGAAAGTGGACTGGGAGATCTTAGAATGCGGGAATTATTTAGTCACTTAAAGTATATGGCAAGCGGACATAATCTCCAGGTGCTTGAAGGAAATATGGTGCTGGAAATCAAGCGCCCGGACATCAACAAAGGACGAGCCGCCACAGCAATAATGAAAGGACATGAATATGATTTTGTCCTAGCGATAGGTGATGATTGGACTGATGAGGACACATTCAAGGCGATGCCTAAAAGCGCCTATTCCATCCGTGTTGGATATGCCTACACGCAAGCAAATTACAACATCAAATCTGTCTCCCAGGTAAGAAACTTGTTGAGTAAAATGATTCAATAAATCCAAACTGATCCACAAAAAAGCCCGCTACATTTGGTCGAATTACCAACTAGCGGGCTTTTTTATGAGAAATCTATAGAAACCTATTTTAGAATTTTAAAGGAAATTAGGCCGATCCAATTTTTTACCTATTCGGAACGCGGCATTCATCAATCCCACATGAGAATATGCCTGAGGGAAATTGCCCCATTGACTCCCAGTTTTCTGATCTACATCTTCCGAAAAAAGCTGGAGATGATTACAATAGCGAGTCAATGTTTCAAAACCTTCAATCGCTTCGTCCAGCCGGTTGACACAAGCCAAAGCTTCGATGTACCAAAATGCACAAATTAAAAACGTCGTCTCTGGGACTCCAAAATCATCCATGTGCTTGTAACGATAGAAAAGAAAATCTTTTGCCAATAGTTCTTTCTCCAACTCTTTCAAGTGATTGTTTGCCCGCTCGATATCCTTGCCAAAATACCCCATGGTAATCAGTTGAAGCGTACTCGCATCCATGTGAGTTGTTCCTATTGCCTGGGAATAAGCTTTTCGATCAGGGAGATAACAAGCTTCGATTTTTTTAGCAGCTTCATCCCGGAGGTAGATGGCTTTTTGGTAAAGTGTATCATTTTTGAGCCGGATTCCGATTTTGGCTGCTGCAGAAGCGCCCGCCCAATGGAAAAGAAAGGTGTAGCAATGCTCCTGAGCCAAATTTCTAAACTCCCACAAACCCGCATCCTTTTCATGCATTGTTGCTTCGATTTTGTCCAGGAGATTTAAAATCATAGGAACTGAAAAGCTCCGCTCTGACTCTATAAATCGCTGATCGGAATAGAGTGGCAAGAGTGAAACTAAAACCTGCCCATAGAGATCATTTTGAATGTGAGTGTAGGCCTGATTGCCAAAACGAACCGGTCTATTTCCTAGGTATCCGGCTAGCGTTGATATCTCTTCAATCAATAGCGAATCTCCTGTAATGGAATATAAAGGCTGATAGCGACCATCTGGTCCGACCGGTAGATTTTGGATAAATTCAAAGTATTTCTCCAATTCTTCGAAGTGCCCGATGCTATTGAATGCCGTGAGCGTATAATAGCTATCTCTGATCCAGCAATACCGATAATCCCAATTCCGAGTGGATCCGGGAGCCTCCGGCAATGAGGTGGTTGACGCGGCAATGATTGCTCCAGTATCCTCGTATTGATGGATTTTCAAAATCAAAGCAGATCTTAAGACAAGCTTCTGATGAAAATTGGAGATACTGGTAGACTTCACCCACGATCTCCAATAATCTACTGTAGACTGGAGAAATCGCTCCGATGTGGATTCGATGGATGCCTCAAGGGGTCGTCCATAGGTAAGTACCAAGTAAATTGGTCGCTGCAGCGCAAAGGATTTTCCGTCACAAATGTAACTCAGCGTGGCATTGGTCGTCAGCCGAACTTCCTGATCGATTCCCATAAATTGAATATGGTTACTGCCTTGGCTGGGGACTAGTTGGACCTCTCCTCTTTCAGTTACTGGCTGACATTTTATTCGGATTCTTGGTGAACCAGAGACTGGTTCCACTTTACGGATTAGCATCAATGGCTTGTAATAGCGATCAAAGTTCTCAAAGCGAGGTGCAAAGTCTGTTACCCTAAAACTATCAGCTCCCGAAACTATCTCAGTTTGTAGGACATTGGTGTTTTCAAGATAGGATTGAGATGATTGAAATTTGCCGGATTCTGGCAGGATAGTGAATTCTCCACCTTTTTCGCGATCCAGCATACCTCCAAAGATAAAATCCGAATCAAATCGTGGGAAACATAACCAACTGACATTGGTGTCTTTTTCGATATGAGCGATATAGGCACAATTACCGATCAGTCCTGATTCGTAGGTGTGTTTTGACATGGTGATTTATTTGGTTAAGAAAAAAAGTGCGGGCTATCGGGTCTTTGGTCAAGAAAGTAAAATTGAGCTCTTTATGCAAAATAAAGGACAACTGATTCAAAAGGAATTGACCAAACCCCTATATTCAAATCATTTGAATTACTGCAAAGTTCATTTGGTTACAGGAAAAATGAAAATTTTAGAACTTTGGAAAGCATTTATTAAATCCCATTTTTCACCTTACCATCATAATCCAGCCTTTTGGATCTACCACCGGAGGCGTATTACTTTTGACCTCAACCGCTTTTGAACCAAGATTTAGGCGTCGAATTCCTTCCGAGGTTTGAACCTCCACAGGCATTTCAAAATCAACGTTCTGAAGTGAAATCGCAAAACCAGTTTTACCTCGCTTGCTCACTTTAAGCTTTGGTAAATCTGTGGAATACAAGTAAAGCTCAAAGAATCCTTGCAGGTTTTTACCAGAATATGCTTGGACAAAGTCGGTAAAGTCTTTTGTATTGACTCGGTTTTGGTAAGTGAACCGCTCATCAGAAGCAAAAGCTTTGATCATGGGGAAAAAGATCTCATCACCTAAAACTCCACGCAACGAATGAATAATCATAGCCCCCTTGGAGTAGATTTCAGGGTGATAAGCTTGCTCTTCGGTGGAATTTTTAGGACTAACAACAGTCCGAGCGTGAGGGATATTTTTGGATTCGGATTTTACTTTTGAAAAATATGCATCCGGTCCACCATGCTCCCAATAGTAAAGCCAGTCCCCATAGGCAGTCAGCCCTTCGTGAATCCACATATCTGCCCAATCCCCAACTGACACCTTATTTCCAAACCATTCATGCCCCAACTCATGGTGAAGCAACCAATCATAGTTGACTTTTCCCATGGGGACAAATTGGAAATTATTGCCATAAGCATTGATCGTCTGATGCTCCATTCCAAGGTAAGGAGTCTCCACTACTGCTATTTTATCATTTGGAAAAGGAAAGGCACCAAAGTACTTTTCCTGCGTTTCCGTACTGATTTTCAATACTTCAAGTAGAGCTTTTGCCTTGTCACGGTTTTCTTGGAGAACCCAGACATGCATGGGAATTATTTCACCTGAGATGGATTTGAAATTGAGCTTTTCTTCTTGAAAAATCCCCATCGTGAAGTTGATATTATACACATTGATGGGATAGGAAGTCGACCAGTGATAGGTTACTCTATCATCTTTTTCGACGGTTTCGATCAAGCGACCGTTGGAAGCAACAAAGTAAGGTTTGGGCACAGTGATGATCATTTCTGCACCCTCACTAGATTCGCTCGATGGATGGTCAAGTGCAGGCATGAAGATTTGAGAACCTTCGCCTTGGGAAGATAGCCCCATCCAATGATTTTCAAATTGATCTTTTTCCCAAGTAAAGCCTCCCGTCCAGGGTGGATTTTGTGCTATGGGAGTTTTCCCACCATAAATAACCTGCACCTGATCACAAGTACAATCAATGGGGATGATGTCAAGAAGATCATTTTGATGTGAAAATTTCACCACTTTTCCATCCATGATAACTTTTTCAACCAAATACTCATCGATAAGATTTAATCTGATCGTATCCAACTTTTCTTCAGCAGAAAAAGTGATGGTATTGGAGCCTTGGATGGATTGACTTTCAGGTAAAAGCTCCAACTCCAAGCGATAATGCTTGATTTTAAACTTTTGCTGTAGTGGATCGATTGGACCTCCCCAATCCCAGTTTTGGGAAAATGTAAACTGGGAGATCGACACAAAAAATAGGATCAAGGTGAATTTTTTCATCTGTTTATACTTTGATTTTATTGGTCAGATAGCCTGTCCCGATTTTTTTTCGGGAGAATCTTCGCATGTATAAATCATAACTCTGTGTGTCGCTTTGGGTCATGCTCGATTTCATTGGGAGAGGAAGGCTTTTGCCTCAAATTAAACGGAAAAGGATTTCTTTCAATGGTACCCCAAAGTCATTGGAGTTTTTTTCCGAAACTTTACGAAAGCCCACACTTTCATACAAATGAACGGCGGGATCCAATCCGGAAGTCGTGTAAAGATACGCACCGGCGTAGCCCTTTTCATGATAAAAATTCATCCATTCGCAAATCAATTTTCGGCCGAGTCCCATTCCTCGGTAATTTTTCTCCAGAATGAAATAGCGAAGTTGCGCCTGATTTTCGGATCTGTGCATCATCAATAAAAATCCAACCATTCTACCCTGATCTTCGACGACCCAGACCCTATCCTTTTCCCGATCATATTGTCGGTAAAATTCCAGCAAACTTTCCATCACATAAGCTTCAAATCCTAACCCAAATCTATGTTCTTCGAAATAGATTTTCCCATGAAGTGCAGCGATTTGACCCAGATCACCGGGTAAAAGCTCATTTCTAATGATGATCTCTGCCATAGAGTAAAAAAAAGGAAAGCCGCTCAAGATTCAGCGGCTTCAAGAATTAATCTTCTGTATAATTGAATGAATCAATTTGTTCTTTGACCCAGTCCTCATATTTTCCTTTGCGGTATTCGGCCCATTCTGCCTTGTATTTGGATCCGTCGATCAGAAATTTAAAGCCAGTAGAGGCTTTGGGTTTGCTGAGTGCATTGACTAAGTCTTCGGCTAGATTCCGCTCTTTAACTTTTCGATCGATAAAATCCTGCATCATTTGATGTTCCTGAGCAAGTTCCATTTTGGTGAATTCAGCAAAATTATCAGGATTGTCATCGATTTCGTCCAAAACGTCTTCTTCAGCTTCTGTGAGATCGTAGTTGAAGTAATCTTCGTCATCGGGCATTTGGTGGATCTTCTTCTTGTCGATTTGGTAGAAGCAGATCATTCCTTTAAGTAATTGGGTAGCAATATGGTCTACCTCTTTTTCATTAAGCGAAAGCATGGATGGTGTTCAAGATTTTTATAAAAATAATGAAAGTTGAATTTCAACAATTTGTTTGAATGTTAGCAATCTGAAGGCCAAAAAATAGGCTTATTTTTTGGGATTAATGATTTTTTCCATAACGTCAGTATCTAACTCATGTCCACCATCGAAAGATATCCTTTTCACTGATTTGCCAAGACTTAATATCAGTTCTTCTTGTTTTTTAATGCTTTCAGGATTAATCAGGTCATCTTTTTCTCCCAACACCAAAATAAGCTCTGTTTCTGAGAAAGCTTGATCTGCCGCTTTCATATTCAAATCCAGTGCAAATCCACCTGACCAAAGCACTAATGTTTCGATTTTACCATCCCAGACACTTGCCCAGCGTGTTGCCGTTGCTGCTCCTTGAGAAAATCCCAGCACCTTGATTTTTGGCCTTTCTTGATACTTATCCAAAAAAGAACCGATCAGCTTATTCAGTAGCCTATGGTTATTTTCAATCGCGTTCTCTCGTTCATGCTTGGTCATCCAATTGGCACCCACTCGACCTTGAAATCCCTCCAAATAATTATAATTGGTGCCTTCCGGAGCTATAAATAATATTTCAGGGGAAAAGAATTTCTTGAATTTTCGGACGAAAAACTCTGCCAATTGCCCATATCCATGCACAACAAGCCAGATTTCTTTTTCCTGGAAAGTGGGTTCCTGAGACAGAAAATAATGTGATTCGTATTCGAATCTAATGGAACGCTTCACTTCTTAACTATTGAGATCATCAAACTTCATCGGTAAAAGCGCCGAGATTCCTTTGATCCGCAGGACATTTCCATTGGCACAAAGAATTAACATCGTAATGGACTTTTTATAGCGATTTTCAGTTTCATTGATCGCTTGCCGACACATGCCACAGGGCGAAACTCCTGCCCAAGTCTCTTCTCCTGCACGCTGAGCTACAATCGCAAGCAATACCGGGGCAGAATCCGGATAATTGGCACCTGCGTAACCCAGAAGGATTCGCTCGGCACAGGTACCCACTGGATAACTGACATTTTCCTGATTGGAGGATTGGAGAATTTCACCGTTTTCAAGCAAAACTGCCGCACCCACCTTGAAATGAGAATATGGTGCGTAGGCCACTTTTGAAATCGCTTGAGCTCTTGAAAGTAATTTTTGCTCAATTTGAGCCAACTCATTTGGGCTTAATTCCTCGATATCGGAATTCAGATCTATTTTTTTCACTTCTAAAATCAGTTTAGGAAAAACCTTACGGTCAAAGTAAGGAATAGTTCCTTAATTCTTGCTGATTGGCCTTTTTGTAGCCAAAAATATTCTCAATTTAGCCAAGTAAAATCGCGTGTATGCAAACGATATTGATCCTTGGAGCCGGCAAGTCCTCCACTTATTTGATTGATTTTTTGGCGGATAGTTGCTCCAAAAATGACCGGAACTTGATCTTAGCCGATCTTGACCTGGAAGTAGCAAAAGCAAAGCTTAAAAATCGAGCAGGCACACGTGCTGAGGAATTGAATTCTCAAGATGTGGCAAAGCGAAAAAAACTGGTTGATCGTGCTGATGTGGTGGTTTCGATGCTTCCGGCTTTTATACATCCGTTGATTGCCAAGGAATGCCTGGAACTGGGGAAGCATTTTTTCTCTGCATCCTATGAATCTGAGGAAATGAAGAAAATGAAGCCTGAAATAGAATCAAAAGGCCTTTTTTTCCTAAATGAATGTGGTCTTGACCCCGGGGTTGATCACATGTCTGCAATGAAAATAATCCATGAGGCCAAAGCTAAAGGCGAAGAGATTCTTTCCTTTAAATCCTACTGTGGAGGTCTTTTGGCGCCCGAAAGCGAGGATAATCCCTGGAAATACAAGTTCACCTGGAATCCTCGAAATGTAATTTTGGCCGGTCAAGGCACTTCTCGCTACATCGAAAAAGGCGATTTAAAATATGTGCCCTATCATCAACTTTTCAAACGTTTGGAGACCATCAGTTTTCCAGGATTGGGTGATTTTGATGGCTATCCAAATCGGGATTCGCTGAGCTATCGTCAAGTTTATGGATTGGAAAATATCCCGACCATGCTCCGAGGCACTTTGCGCCGAGCAGGATTTTGCAAAGCTTGGGATTTGTTTGTTCAATTAGGAATGACCGATGATTCCTTCCAAATGGAAATGCCGTCCAATACAACCTTAAGACAGTTTTTGAATGCCTTCCTGCCTTTTCATGCCGAATTGAGTGTAGAAGAAAAGTTGGCTGAGCTCATTCCTGATTTGGATTTCCTCACTTTTGAAAAAATCCAATGGCTGGGCTTTTTTGAGAATCGGCTTTTACCGAAAGCTAAAGGTTCGCCCGCCCAGCTTTTGCAGGCGATTTTGGAACAAGACTGGCAACTCCAGTCCCACGATCGGGACATGATCGTGATGCAGCATTTGTTTGAAATTCAAACAGAGACTGGGAAGAAAAAAGTGACCTCAAGCTTGGTGAGTTTTGGTCAGGATTCGGTTTATACTGCCATGGCAAAAACGGTAGGGTTACCGCTTGCAATTTCAGTCGATTTGTTTTTGAAAGGAAAAATCAAACTAATTGGGCTTCATGTACCCGTTTTGCGGGAAATCTATGAACCCATTTTGGCAGAGTTGGAAAAGGTCGGAATTCAATTTGAAGAAAAAATTCAAACTGGATGAGATGCCTGTCAAGGGATTAAAATTTCAATACACAGGTCCTAAATTCGTCTTGAGAATCTTAGGGATTCCAATCAAAGGGTGGGTCAACCTTTGCTCCAGAGGTTTCCCTGCAATCATCGGCTATAAAACCCTCATTTTGCCGGAATGTTAGGTCTGATTTGCTGATATAAATCCGTTTCATGGATTCTCCTCCAGCCATAAAATATCCCAAAACAACTTCCTCAGGATCGTCCAAACTGATCATATTGCCCCGTATCGTAGCAGGTGGAGGATCAAAAATGGAACCGTTAACCCCCGCTTGCTGCTTTACAAGCCGAAGAAATCGATAGGCCTCTTGTGAGATCGCATATTGCTTCAGGTCAACCCTTAATTTATCTACAAACCGGAGTCCATCATCTTCAATGAAAGCTGCAGGAATCCGGGTGGTGAGTCCATTGAAATCATCATCTTGGGCAATAAAAAGATTTCGACTGCCAGTGATTTCAGTTCGATAGCAAATGTAACAGCAAGGTTTGGGGAATATAATTCTATCTGGAAACTCAGGAGAAGGTCTGGGAGTGAATAAATCCGGTCTCGTTTTGAGGATATAAACAATCGGGCTAATTCTCCAAAAATAAAAGTTGTTTTGATCTGCCGGATCGTTGATTTCTGAAATCAGCTGAACACCAGATCGCGGATTAGTCTCGCCTTCTACAGGAACAGTCACGGTATTTACAGTAATACCTTCGATATCTGGAACTGATTCTACCCGCTCGGGAAGCGAGGTGTACATTTTCCCATCCACAGTTTGAATTTGAAGCGTATAGGATTGACCGATTTCAGCCTGAAACTCACTCGGGGTAAAATAATTCCCTCTACCCTCCGGGCCTTCAGCCAAGAAGGTGATCCGACCCTCCGTGTCACGAATCACAACGGTCGCCCCTGTCACTGGCCGTATTAAACTTTCGAAAACACTTCCATAAGTTGCGCTGCGAGTAAGCGTAATTGCATGAGGCCCAGGGCCAGTATGGATTAGACCCTCCACAGTAAGAAGTTGCTGTCCTTCAGGCACATCCACCCGGTAGGGATCGATGCATGAGCCTGTCAACAAAAACAAAATATAGATCAGTTTTCTCAGCATTTTGCTTAAACTTAAAACTGGTTTCGGAAGACTAATTTTATATAGTCTTAGTTGATCGGGATATGAGTTTAAGTCATATCAAGGACTCCAATCAAATGGAGGATCCACACTAGTCCCTGACACAGTCCTACAATCATCAGGAATAGTTCCAGGCACTTGGCGGAATGTTAAATCTGATTTATTGATATACACCCGTTTAACCGATTCACCTGCGGCCATAAAATACCCCAAAACCACTTCATCAGGATTCTCCAAACTGATCATGTTTCCACGAATGGTGGCAGGTGGAGGATCAAAGATGGATCCGCTGATTTCTGCCTGTTGTTTGACTAGACGAAGAAATCGATACGCATCTTGAGAAACAGCATATTGCTTAAGGTCCACCCGCATTCTAACTACAAATCTAAGTCCGTTATCTTCTATGAAGGCCGCCGGAATTCGAGTCGTCAGACCATTGAAATTATCATCCTGTGCAATAAATAAACTTTGATTTCCAGTGATTTCGGTTCTGAAACAAGTATAACAGCAATCTTTTGGTGCGGGGGTACGGGTTTCTCGGTCAACATAAAGATCAGGTCTAGCCTCTAAAACATGGACAAGAGGTCCCAATCTCCAGAAATAAAAATTGTTCTGATCTGCCGGATCGTTGATTTCAGAGATTAGCTGAACACCTGATCGGGGGTTAGTTTCACCTTCTACAGGGACAGTCACAGTTTTTATCGAGATATCTTGGATACTAGGAACAGACTCAACCCGCTCTGGCAAAGAAGTATAAACTTTTCCTTCTGCAGTCTGAATTTGTAAAGTATATGATTTTCCGATTTCCGCACGAAAACCGCCTGGGGTAAAATAACTTCCTCGAGAATCAGCACCTTCTGTCAGAAAAGTGACTATGCCTTCATTATCTCTAACAACAACAGTCGCACCTGTGACAGGTCGGATCAGTCCTTCAAAAACACTTCCATAAGTAGCACTCCGAGTAATTGTGACCGCATGAGGGCCTGGGCCAGTATGAATTAGTCCTTCTACAGTCACCAATTGTTGGCCCTCTGGCACATCTACTTTATAGGGATCGATGCAGGCCATTGGCAAAAGGAGGAAAATATAAATCAGTCTTTTGAGCATCGAATTAGAATTTAATTGCATAGCTCAAACTAGGTAAGGGGACACCCAAAATAGCCAATCGAAGTGCTTGAGGCGGTGAACCATCTGCATCGTCAAAGAAGATGGAGAAAGGATTCTTTCTTCCATAAACGTTCAGCACTGAAAAGGTCCAATCACCGTCAAAGAATCGACCTTTTCCTTTGAATTTAAAATTGATCGCAAGATCCAGACGATGAAAATCTGGAATTCGCTGTTGATTTCTGGAATCAAAATAGGCCAAATTAATTCCTGAAAAATCAAATTTTGCCTCTGGGAAAGTAACAGGACGGCCGGTGCTGTAAGCAAAAGTGGCAGAAAAAGAGGTGTTGGTGCTTACCTTATAGTTCCCTATCAAAGTTAGATCATGGGGCTTGTCAAAGTTGGAAGCATACCATTCGCCATTGTTGATATTTTCTTCTTCGAAAGGTGTAATCACCCTCCGTAGCGATCGGGAATAAGTATATGAAACCCATCCTGTCAGTCTACCCAAATTCTTTTTCACATAAAGCTCCACACCATAAGCTTGCCCCTCGGCTGGGATGAGCTCAGTTTCCAAATGATTTTGCATGATCAAAGTTGCGCCATCCTTATACTCGACTACATTTTGGAGATCTTTATAATACACTTCGATGGAGGTTTCGAAGATATTTCCTTTGAAGTTATTGTAGAATCCTAAGGAATACTGATCCGCAATCTGGGGTTCAAGAAAGTTGTCACTTAATTTCCAAACGTCAGTTGGTGCAATCGTCGCTGTGTTTGAAATCAAGTGAATAAACTGGTACATCTTGTTGTAGCCTAGCTTGATCGAGCTGGATTTGCTAAAAGAATAGCGAAATGAAGCTCTTGGACCCAATCCATCATAAGTTTGGATTACTTCCCCTTCTCCATAGGTAGTTTCACTGATGGCGCTTCCATCGGAGATTGGTTTGTTTTCTTGATATTGCCGGACGACACGTGGTCCAAGATATTGGTAGGTATCATAGCGTAGACCATAGGAAAAACCGAATTTTTCTCCTAGCTCAAATTCGTGTTGAAAGTGGATACCGGCTTCCTGACCTAGTTCATCTTGCACTTTTTGCGGTAAAATATCTTGCTCGGCACCTGTCGGCACCAGGACCCCCGGTTGGATATTTACCTGCTTGAATTCACCTCCAAAAACGACCTTGTTGGTTTCACTGAAATTGTATCCCAAGAATACTTTTCCACCCAAATCCTGAATGCCAGAGTTGATTTCAAAGTCGTTAATTCCACTTTGATTGAAAATTCCATAATCGTAAAGAGAATAGTAGCCTAATGCCTCCATGCTCAATTTAGAACTCAGCTTACTTTTCCACTGTAGAGAATGTGCGGTATTCTTCCATGAGATTGTCGTGTCCGAAGCAAAAGCAAAATCATCATAGCTCGTGTAATAGCTATAGGTAAACTCATTGTTTTCTGAAACAGGAACACTGATGATCAGATTACCGTCGTAAAAATTGGCTTGCGAATTCTTCACCGTCGGATTACTCAAGGAATTAAGAAACCAATTGATGTAAGAAATTCTAAAACCCCCTAAAATGGACACTTTGTCCTTGATCACCGGTCCATTCAGCGACAGCTTACCTGAATAATTGCTCAGCATCAAGTCACCGCCCCACTTATCCACACTTCCAGCCTTGGGAAGAATATCCAAAATCGCTGAACTTCTGCCACCAAATCTGGCTGGCACTACTGCTTTGTAAAGTGTAACATCATTCACCACATCGGCATTGAATGCCGTGAATAAACCAAACATGTGTGAGGGATTGTAAATCGGCGCACCGGCGAATTGGATTAAGTTTTGGTCTACTCCTCCACCTCGGACATTTAGACCTGAGGATGCTTCACCTACTTGGCTGACTCCAGGTAATGTGGCCAAAGACC
>CAYTXN010000026.1:0-18359 GCA_964441195.1 uncultured Limnohabitans sp. | reverse complement strand
TGACCCAATAATTGCTTGATTCTTCTGAGCTTATAAATGTGATTGTCAAATACTTTGATGTTAGCTCCAAGGCCAATAGCTGTGCGTGCAGCGTATTCTGCCACAGTACCTGCCCCAATGATCACAACCTGAGTTGGCGGCACACCTGTCACACCTCCCAATATCAATCCTTTGCCTTCATTAACACTGGAAAGATATTCTGAAGCAATGAGCATGACAGTACTCCCGGCGATTTCAGACATGGCTCGAACTACAGGCATTCCACCGACTTTATCTTCAAGATATTCAAAGGCCACCGCAGTGATCTTTTTATCATTAAGTGCTTTGATAAATTCCGCGTCTTGTTTCTCCAACTGTAAAGCAGAAATCAGACAACTACCGGGTGACATCTCGGAAATTTCTTCAATGGTCAAAGCATCGACCTTTAACACTACATCCGCAGACAGAACTTCTTTTCGCGAATAAGCGATTTTTGCCCCCGCATCAGAATAATCCTGATCTTTAAACTTGGCACTTATACCTGCTCCCGTTTCGACAATTACTTGAATGTCATTATTGCTGAGCAATCCAACGGCCTCAGGAGTAAGCACCACTCTTTTTTCTTGCATCGAAACCTCCTTTGGAATTCCAACATGAAGTGGCTTGGCTCCTTTTTTGACCTGCAGAGGAGATTCCTTTGTGATAAGGCCTACAGATGTGAGTTCGCTAAATTCAGTTGTCATCTTGGGTATGTTGAAGGGTGATGGTTCTGTCTTGGTCCGAATTTAAGCCTATCTTAATCAAAAAAAATTCGTCGGGAAGAAACTGAGCAATTTTTTCTGCCCATTCTATCCAGCAATAATCTCCGCTATAAAAATACTCTTCTATTCCGATTTCCAATGCTTCTATAGGATCATCCAGTCTGTAAAAATCGAAATGACAAATCCTTTCTCGGGAAGTGGTCTCGTATTCATTGACTATTCCAAAAGTCGGGCTGCTGACCTGATCGAGTACTTCCAGTTCTTTAGCAAGTGCTTTGATCAAGGTCGTCTTCCCAGCGCCCATTTGGCCTTGAAAAACCCAAATCTTTTCATCACCTGCATGAGCAATAATCTGACGCGCGGCATCTTGAATTTGGTCGAGTCGATAATGAATAGTAATCAAGAATTCTTAACGTTTGGCAGTCAGGTGCACGAGCGGCACAATCATTTCCTCCAAAGATATACCACCGTGCTGAAAAGTGTCCTTATAAAAGTTGACATAATAATTATAGTTGTTGGGATAGGCGAAGAAATAGTCCTCAACTGCA
This sequence comes from uncultured Limnohabitans sp., assembly GCA_964441195.1. Lineage (GTDB taxonomy): Bacteria > Bacteroidota > Bacteroidia > Cytophagales > Cyclobacteriaceae > Algoriphagus. The sequence continues at coordinate 17,071 of CAYTXN010000026.1, read as the reverse complement.
AAGACATAGGAGGAGGACACATTTAATCGAGGCAGCTTTGCATCCTCTGGTTTTTTTATTTCAAATACCTTCCCGTGCTCAAAATTGAGGTTTTTGCCCTGCTTATATCTAAGGTTGGTCGTCACGTTTTTGTCTCCGATAATCCGATAGGGTTTATTTACTCTTTTCGTGCCGTGGTCTGTGGTGACAATCACATCGGCCCCTGCATTTTGGATTTTTTTGAAAAGATCAAAAAGCGAAGAATGTTCAAACCAACTTCTGGTTAGTGAGCGATAGGCAGATTCATCAGGTGCCAATTCACGGATCATTTTCATATCGGTTCGCGCATGGGATACCATATCCACAAAATTGTAGACTAGGACATTTAGATCATTTTGGAGAAAGGTATGAAACTGATCCAAAACAGCTTTCCCTTGCTGCGTTTGAATGATTTTATTGTAGGTAAATTTAATTGGCAGACGGTTTTTGTCCAGATTAATCCTGATCCAATCTTCTTCGAATTTATTTTTACCCTCATCGGAATCTTCATCTTCCCAAAGTGAAGGATAAAAGCGGGCCATATCCATCGGCATCATTCCACTAAATAGGGCATTTCTTGCAAAAGCCGTCGTAGTAGGCAGAATACTGTAATAGGTGCTTTTTTCTTCTACATTAAAATAGGGCGACAGTAAAGGCTCCAAATCCTCCCATTGATCCAGCCTCAAGTTATCAATCACGATCAAAAACAAAGGTTTCTTATTTTTCAAAACTGGAAACACCTTCTCTTTTAATACTTGATGGGAGAGAAGGGGTTTGTCTTGATTTTTCTCTGACATCCAGTCTAGGTAATTTTCCTTTATAAATCGCGCAAAAGACGAATTCGCCTCTGACTTTTGATTTTCCAAGACCTCAAGCATGTTCTTGTTTTCGGTCGAATCAATCTGCAATTCCCAAAAAGTCAACTTTCGATAGAGTTCAGCCCAATCTAAATGGTCTTCTGCATCTCCCAAGGCCATGCTGATCTGCATGAATTCCTGTTGGTAACTTTGGGTAGTTTTCGAATCAATCAATTGCTTATTCTGCAAAATCTTTTTGACAGAAAGCCAAATCTGACTTGGATTGAGTGGTTTGATAAGGTAATCAGCGATTTTTCCTCCGATCGCATCATCCATAATATGCTCTTCTTCACTTTTAGTGATCATTACCACGGGAATTTGCGGCTTGATTTGCTTGATCTGCTGAAGCGTTTCTAGTCCAGTCATGCCAGGCATCATCTCATCGAGAAAAATAACGTCAAAATTCCGCTCTTCTACTTGTTCAATTGCATCAACTCCTGAATTGACGGTGGTGATCTCATACCCTTTTTGTTCCAAAAAAAGTATATGGGGCTTTAGCAGATCGATTTCATCATCGGCCCAGAGGATTGAGGATTTTTGAGACATTTGGGTTTCCCTTTCTTTTAAAATTATAATTACTTTTGAGTCAATCAAATCAGCGCTGATTGAAAAGCCAGAAAATTTTGAATGATCCAGTTTACGGATTCATTACTATTCCGAGTGAATTAATTTTCACGATCATCGACCATCCTTTCTTCCAGAGGTTACGCCGAATCAAGCAATTGGGTTTGACAGATTTTGTCTATCCCGGTGCCCTTCATACTCGATTCCATCATGCAATCGGCGCTATGCATCTGATGAGCATAACGCTGGACAATCTACGAATTAAAGGGACGGAAATATCCGAGCAAGAATATGAAGCTGCCCTGATTGCAATATTGCTTCACGACATAGGCCATGGGCCTTTTTCCCATGCACTCGAGTATAGCCTTCTGAAAGGGATACCACATGAGTCGCTTTCATTGATGACTATTGAACTCCTAAATGAACAATTAGGTGGCCAATTAGACCTCGCTTTACGAATTTTTAAGAATCAATACGATCGAAAATTCTTAAATCAGCTGGTATCCAGTCAGTTGGACATTGACCGATTAGACTACCTTCAGCGGGATTGTTTCTTTACAGGAGTTTCAGAAGGTACAATCGGCGCAGATCGAATCATTAAAATGATGGCGGTCAAAGACGGGCAATTAGTCATTGAAGAAAAAGGGATCTACTCCATCGAAAATTTCCTCAGTGCCCGCAGATTGATGTATTGGCAGGTTTACCTCCACAAGACCACGGTAAGTGCTGAAAAAATGCTCATCAAACTAATTCAACGAGCCAAGCAACTTGCTCAAGCAGGTTATAAATTAAATGTTACGGAGGAGTTTGATTTTTTTCTTAAGCATGATTTTGAGCTCGAAGACTTCAGGAAAAACAGAAGCATATTGGAGAGTTTTTTGAGTTTGGATGATTTTGATATTTGGGGTGCGATCAAGCTTTGGAAAAGTCAGGATGATTATGTGCTCCGCAATATTTCCCAGATGTTTTTGACGCGGAACCTCTTCAAAATCAATCTGGTCAATGAGCCATTTTCACTTTCAGAAATAGATGATTTAAGGACTAAAACGTTAAAAAAACTTCAAATCCCTGAAAAAGACATCGATTTTTTCTTTTGCTCAGGAAAAGTTAGCAACTATGGATATCTGGCAACGGATCGAATCAATATTCTAACTAAAAAAGGAAAAGTAATTGACGTAGCCCAAGCGGCTGACTTACCGAATATAAAAGTAATGAGTAAGATCGTGGAGAAACATTACGTTTGTAAAGCTAAAAACCTAATTTTACTCAATAAACCCATAAGCTGAATATGGAATTTACATTAGGCCAACTTGCCGCACTTTTAGAAGGGAAAGTAGAAGGAAATGAAAGCCAAAAGGTAAATCGGCTAGATAAAATCCAAGAGGGAAAACCTGGAGGAATAAGTTTTCTTGCAAATGAGAAGTATGAGCCATTTCTCTACGAAACCACCTCGACTGCCGTTATTGTTTCAGAGGATTTCATTCCATCAAAACCATTTAGCACCACTTTAATTCGAGTAAAAGATGCCTATTTGGGCTTTACCAAGCTTCTGGAAACCTATGCGCAATTTACCAAAGCAATGCTCGTAGGGATAGAGGAACCCTCTTTTATTCATTCCACGAGCACAATTGGAGACAGTCACTATCGAGGTGCCTTTTCCTATATTGGAAAAAATTGCCATCTAGGACACAATGTCAAGATCCATCCTCAGGCATTCATTGGGGATAATGTGAAGATGGGTGATAATTGTATCATTCATCCTGGAGCCAAAATATGTTCAGACTCTATACTTGGAAACAATTGTGAAATATTTCCTGGAGCAGTTATTGGCGCGGACGGATTTGGATTTGCTCCACAGGCTGATGGTACTTACAAAGCTATCCCTCAGATAGGTAATGTGATTTTGGAAGAGAATGTAAGCATTGGATCAAATACGAGTGTCGATCGTGCTACTATGGGATCAACTATCATTCGCAAAGGCGCTAAAATTGATAACCAAGTACAGATCGCACATAATGTAATCATCGGAGAAAACACCGTAATTGCCGCCCAAACGGGAATTTCAGGTTCCACCGAGATTGGAAAAAACTGTGTAATTGCAGGCAAAGCAGGAATAGTCGGCCATATCAAGATTGCCGACAATACCACAATCGGAGCAAATACGGGAATAAGTAAATCCATCAAAAAATCAGGTGAGACACATTTTGGATACATGTCAATGGATATGAAGGATTTTTTGAAATCCTATGCCCTGTTCAAAAATCTGGATACGCTGGAAAAGCGAATCAAAGAACTGGAAAAAAAGGGCTAATTTTGGTGCCCTGAAATTCCGAAAGGAAAAATAGAATATGAAATCGAACATAACTGAAAAGTCACATACTGGGATGGTTATCAAATATGCGAGATTCCATATGGCCTTTAAAGGGCAAATTATAGTCATATGAAATCAAGCATGACTAAAAAGTCACACACTGGAATAATTATAACCCGTGCGAGATTCCATGTGGCCTTTAAAAAACAAAGTACAAACACATGAAAGTAAAACAGCACACTATACAAAAACAAGTGGAGCTCACCGGAGTAGGACTACATACCGGCGTGATTTCCAACATGACTTTCCTACCCGCTCCCCCAAATCATGGTATTAAGTTCCAGCGAATAGACCTGGAAGGTCGCCCAACAATAGATGCAGATTGTGATTTAGTAGTGGATGTATCCAGAGGGACCACTTTGGAGCAAAACGGAGCAAGAGTATATACGGTGGAGCATGTGTTAGCCGCTTTGGTTGGCCTTGAGATTGATAATGTGCTAATTCAATTAGATGGACCGGAACCTCCCATTATGGATGGGTCATCCATTCAATTTATTGAGGTTTTAGAAAATGCGGGTTTTGAAGAGCAAAACGCATTGAGAAGATTTTTTGAGGTACAGGAAAGTATTCAATACAAGGATGTGGCACGGGAGGTGGAAATGGTCGCTCTGCCCACTGATAATTACCGAGTGACCGTGATGGTGGATTATAACTCTCCGGTATTGGGAAGTCAACATGCTTCAATTACTGATATCAGCCAATTTAAAACAGAGATCGCTTCGTGCAGAACTTTCTGTTTCCTCCATGAACTTGAGATGCTTTATAACTCCAACTTGATCAAAGGTGGAGATTTGAACAATGCAATTGTAGTGGTGGATCGGGTTGTGGAAAAAGAGGAATTGGCCAATCTGGCTAAGATGTTCAACAAGCAAACCGTTGAGGTCAAGAAAGAAGGGATCCTAAACAATGTGGACCTTCGATACCGTAATGAACCAGCTCGTCACAAACTTTTGGATGTGGTAGGTGATTTGGCTTTGGTAGGTAGACCACTCAAAGCCCAAATCCTAGCCGCCCGACCTGGTCATGCGGCAAATGTTGCATTTGCTAAGAAATTAAAAAGGGCAATGGAAAAAGCCGGTGCTTCGCATATTCCACATTATGACCCGAAGCTTCCTCCGGTAATGGATATCAATCAGATCAGCAATATTTTACCACATCGATATCCCTTTCAATTGATCGACAAAATCATATACTTGGATGAAAGTGTGGTCGCAGGAGTTAAAAACGTCACGATGAACGAACCGTTTTTCATGGGACATTTCCCTGGGAATCCGGTGATGCCAGGAGTGCTTCAAGTGGAAGCGATGGCTCAAACAGGAGGTATCTTAGTTTTAAGTACTGTTGATGATCCTGAGAATTATTGGACTTATTTCCTTGGAATAGAAAATTGTAAATTCCGAAAAATGGTATTGCCTGGCGATACTTTAGTTTTTAAATGTGAACTTTTGGCACCTATCCGCAGAGGAATAGCAAAAATGAAAGGTGAGGCCTATGTTGGAAACACGCTAGTTTGTGAAGCCGTGATGACTGCCAGTATAACCCGAAAAGAATCATGATTAGCCCCATGTCAGCTATTGATCCCTCCGCAAAACTCGGGGAAAAAGTACATGTAGATCCCTTCACTATGATCCATGAGGACGTGATCATTGGAGATAATTCCTGGATTGGTTCTAATGTAACCATATACCCTGGTGCAAGGATTGGTAAAAATTGTCGAGTTTTCCCAGGTGCAGTTATTGCAGGCGTGCCTCAAGACTTGAAATTTCAAGGTGAAGATTCTACTGTTGTAATTGGAGACAATACTACAATTCGGGAATGTGTCACGATCAGTCGGGGGACCGTGGACAAACAAACAACCGTAATTGGAAGCAATTGTCTTTTGATGGCTTATGTGCACGTTGCTCACGACTGTGTGATTGGCAACAATGTAATCATCGCCAATTCTGTCCAAATTGCTGGACATGTCTCGATAGATGACTGGGCAATAATTGGAGGATCAAGTGCAGTTCACCAGTTTGTCAAAGTAGGAATGCATGCGATGATTTCAGGTGGTTCTCTCGTAAGAAAAGACGTACCACCATTCACCAAAGCTGCAAGAGAACCACTTTCTTATGCAGGTGTTAATTCTTTAGGATTAAGAAGAAGAGGATTTTCCAGCGAATCCATAGCTCACATTCAGGAAGTATACCGATACCTATTTCTCAATAGCTTAAACAACAGCCGAGCTTTGGAAGAAATCGAAGTTAATCTTCCCGCAACTAAAGAACGGGATGAAATTCTAAACTTTATCCGCTCCTCAGAACGAGGGGTAATGAAGGGCTATATCAACTAAAACTGTGAAAATCCAGCTCCAAGAAGCTTCCAAGCGGTTTCAGTACGAATGGATTTTTAAAAATCTCAACCTAGAACTCCATCAGGGAGATTCGTTGGCAATCACTGGAGGTAATGGTTCGGGAAAGTCAACGCTACTTAAATGCATCTCAGGAGCAATCCCTTTTTCAGCGGGGAAAATAACTTTTGAATCTAATGGAAAGCATATTCCTGAATCGGATTGGTATAAGCACCTCGCTATTTCAGCGCCTTATCTGGAACTTCCGGAAGAATTTAGCTTGATAGAGCTTATTGACTTTCATTTTCAATTCAAAAGTCCCCTCAACCAAATTCAGCCAAAAGAACTCATCGAAATTCTCTACCTGGACCAACATGTGTCCAAACCAGTTTCCCAGTTTTCCTCAGGAATGAAGCAAAGGCTAAAATTGGGCATCGCACTTTTTTCGGATGTTTCCGTTGTGTTATTAGATGAGCCAACATCCAACCTTGACAAAAAAGGTATCGCATGGTATTCCGATCTGATCAAACAATTTCAAAAGGACAGAATCATGATCGTTTGCTCGAACGAACCCAGAGAATTCGAGTTTTGTAAACAAAAATTGGCTCTGGAGGATTTTAAGTAAAAATTTAAACTTTGAACTTTCAGCGATATCTTTAATTTTACGATAGTATAAAAATACGATTATATGAACTTGAATTTGTGGAAAATAACCCTCGCGGTTTTGGTTGTGGCAGGAATGCAAGCTTGTGGCGATGATAAACCTGCCCCTACACCTCCAAAAACACCGGAACAGATTGCAACCGAAGCTTTGACAGGAACGGGAACGCAGGCTTGGGGTATTGCTGGTGGGGGGAAAGTAACACGAGGAGGAAGTGATGTAACCGATCTTTATTCCACATTTGAGCTTATTCTGAATTCAGGTTCCGCCAAAACCTATACCTCTAGAAATAGTAATGATCTTTTCGATCCTAATGGAAACTGGGCTTTTGCAGGAACAAACTTTGATAAAATCATGCTGACAGGCACCAAACCTGCTGCTGGGCGTGAGATGTCGTTCACTCAGACAGGAACCGCATTGAAGCTTGTTTTTTCAATCCCTGCTCCTGGTGCTCGGATTAATGGGCAATTTGCCATTGCGGGCGATTATGTATTCGATTTAATCAAAAAATAAAATATTCTACCAAAACAAAAAAGGGAGCTCAACAGCTCCCCTTTTTATTTCAATGTCACCAAAGTAACCCCTGCTCCTCCTCGATCAGCATGCTCATCCTCCATTTTCCCGACGGGAGGCATGGCTCTGAGCAGATTTCGCGTGATTTCTCTAAGAATTCCGTCGCCTTTGCCATGGACGATTCGAAGGTTTTTGACCCCGAACATATGTCCCTCATCGATAAAGGTCTGAATCAATGCAAGGATCTCCTCTCCTCTTTTACCTCTTAGGTCCAGATTTGGAGAAAAGTCCATCATCTTGGCATTGGTGCTGTAGTTGCCGCGCTGCGACAGCGCTTTTTGTTCTTTTTTAACTTCAGTTTTTGAGATTTTTTCCAATCGCGAAATCTTCACATTGGATTTCAAATCTCCAATATTGATTTCGACGTCTTTGTTTTTGATCGCTGCTACTTGAGCCACTGCTCCATTATCTTTCAATCTAACCCAATCGCCTACCTCAATCTTTCCGCCCACTACCAAAATCTCAGGGTCTTTGGCAGCCAATTTTTCAGGTTTGACTTCTTTTTTAAACTCCTCTAACTCCTGACGAACCTGCTTGGTTATTTCTTTCTCAGCATTCCCTTCACGGATTTCACGGATCGTCGCTTCGATTTTTTTATTGGTCTGATCCAGTAAAGATTTCGCTTCCTGCTTAGCCTCTTGGATGTATTTCTTTTTGGTTAATTCCAGCGTTTCCTTAAGCTGATTGTATTCTTTTAGCCTGATTTGCAGCAGCCTGTCCTTTTCCTTGACATCGCTGAGTAATCCTGAATATTGATTTTTCTCGGTTTCAAGCTGGGTTAAAAGTCGATCATATCGCACCCGTTCCTCTCCGATTTGGTCTTTTGCATAGGCTAATATTTCTTTAGAAAGACCGATTTTCGAAGCAATTTCCAAAGCAAATGATGACCCGGGTTTCCCAATTTCCAGTTGATATATGGGCTCCAATCGATCCACATCGTATCGCATCGCACCATTTACCAAACCCTGATTTTTATTGGCGATCTGCTTCAGATTACCATAGTGCGTAGTCAAAACCCCAAATGCACCCAGCTTATTCAAAGCAAGCAGGATCGATTCTGCGATTGCTCCACCAAACTGAGGCTCGGTTCCTGTCCCGAATTCATCAATGAAGAGGATGGTCTTTTTATTTGCAAACTGCGTAAAATGCTTCATGCTCATCAAGTGTGAGCTATAGGTACTCAGGTCATTTTCAAGACTTTGCTCATCTCCGATATCGATAAAGAAGTTGTCAAAAAGTGAACTCTTAGAATCAGGATGGACTGGAATCAAAAGTCCACATTGCAACATGTATTGGAGCAAAGCTACCGTCTTCAAGGTAACAGATTTTCCCCCTGCATTTGGCCCCGAAATCACCAGCAGACGCTCATGGCCTCCAAGTTTGATGTCAATTGGAACTATCTTTTTCCCTTGAGTTTTCAGCGACATCTCTAGTAATGGATGCCGGGCACGGGTCCAATTCAGTGTTCGCTCTTTGACAATTTCCGGTTTGCAGCTTTCAGTTTTCTGCGCAAATTTTGCTTTGGCACGGATAAAATCCATTAAACCAAGAAAATTGGTCGCCTTTCGCAACCCGGGAATCGCCGGTCTAAGCTGATCTGTCAGACGCATCAAAATCTTGATAATCTCACGACGCTCCATGTATTCGAGGTCACGGATTTCATTGTTAATATCCAGCGCTTCCTCAGGTTCCATAAACACGGTTTGACCTGTAGCTGATTCGTCATGGATGAAGCCTCGCAGTTTTCGCTTGTTTTCGGCAGCAACAGGAATCACCATTCTGCCGCCACGAATAGTCATGGAGGCATCTTCCGGCGTGAGCCCTTTTGCGCGAGCTTCTTTGAAAATCCGCTCCATCACCTTTCTCAATCTCCCCTCTTCGTAAAGAAGTTGAGTCCGAATCAATTGCAATTCCTTGCTGGCATTACTTCTAATCTTTCCTTTCTCGTCAATGATCAGATCTATCGCCTTGAGCAGACCCATATCCAAATCAAGCAACAGTCCCAAAAGCGCACTTAAGGTGGGGTACTTTTCTCCATGATTTTGGAAGAAAGTAACACAACCTCTGAGAGTCTGAAGTGCTAGTTTCACTTCATAAAATTCTTCCTGATCGAGAAAAGCTCCTTCCAGTTTTGCCTTTTCTAAAAATGGATTGAGATTGGTAAAGTTAGAACTCGGAAAAACATCTCCTGCAATAAGAATCTGTCTAAACTCTTCGGTCTGATCCAGCAGTCGCTGCACAAGATTGTAATCCGAGGAAAAAGAAACTTTTTCCACAAAGTCTTGCCCTAGGGTAGAAGTACATTCAGCCTTCAGCAAGTCTTTGATTTTGACGAAATTTATTTTTTGATCGAGATTGGAGGGGTAAAGCATCAGAATAAGTCTTCTTTTTTTCCGGGAAGGGATTCCCTCACTACAAGTGAATCAATCACTCGTGCGTAGATTTTATCCATTTTTCTTGCGTCTTCCAGATAGAATATCATACTGTTAAAGAAAACTGAATCTTCTACACCATGTTTAATAAAAACGTCTTTTTCCATCAGAGAGTACAGGGCTTGTGAGGAATCGTAAGGAATCGGAAGAGCACTGACCATTCCTTCGGTCAATTGGATATCAATCAGCACATTGACCATTTTTTCCTCAGACAAAACCCCGGATGGAACTCTATCAGAATCACATGAAAATGAGAAGATCGAAAAAAGAAAGGCTACAAGAATTCGTTTCACGGGTTAAAATTAGGTTTTTTTAACTGATAATGTCCTGACCGTTTACCTAACTCCAATTTTATAATTCAGTTCAAGACTTTAACTTAGCCAGTTCAAATCTCCCTCATGGATCAGCTGTTTAGCAAGCTTAGGAAATACGAAATTATGATCAGAAAGGTGGCCAACAACCACCTTCAGGGGGAATATCAGTCACTTTTCAAAGGATCCGGCCTTGAGTTTGACGACTTGAGACCTTATCAATACGGAGATGACATCCGGACGATCGAATGGAAAGTATCTGCAAAAGGTCACGGAACGTTCGTAAAAACCTTTCGAGAAGACAAAGAACAATCCGTTTATTTTCTTTTGGATATATCTGGTAGCCAGGATATCGGTCAGCAGGGGAATAAAAAAATAGATCAGGGAAAGTTGATTGCAGGGGTCTTGACGCTTGCAGCGGTTTATGAAGGCAGTCAGATTGGACTGATATCTTATTCGGACGAGCAGGAAAAACTCATTCTTCCTTCAAAAGGAAGCAAACAAGGCGTAAAAGTGATCAGAGGAATCTTTGATCACCAAAACAAAAGCCTAAGAACAAACCTCAATGGGATGTTTACATTTGCCCTAAATCTGATCAAAAAACGAAGCATCATCATCATTATCTCAGATTTCATAGACCAAGATTACGAGCGATCGTTCCGGGCATTGGCTGAGCGGCATGATGTCGTGGCTATTCAATTGACAGATCCCAGGGAATCGGCCTTACCATCACTTGGCATTATTCCGATCTATGATAAGGAGCGAGGAAAAACGACTTGGGTGAACACAGCCTTTGGAAGTTTTTCGAAAAAAATATCAGAAACCTTCACCACAGAGCGGGAATACCTGAAGGATATCTGCAAAAAGAATCAGATCAATTACCTGGCTATCGATACGACACAAGATATTGTAGGTCCTTTGATTGACCTGTTTAAGTACCGAAACAAACGAATGAAGCGTGGGTAAAATCGGTATTTTTCTCTCATTATTTCTGCTAAGCTTTTCATCTCTTGCACAGTCTGTGCAGGTTGAGGGCTATTTCACGCAGGATTCAGCCAAATTGGGTGAACGAATAGGGTTTGTCTTGAAAGCACGCTATCCTGAGTCAGCCCAGCTGATTTTTCCTGATTCCGCTTATGATTTTTCACCTTTGGTTCTGCTGGAAAAGAAAACCTACATCTCTCAAACAAGAGATGGAGAAACCTTGGATAGTGCTATTTACTACGTTTCCAATTTTTCATTGGACCCAAGTATCTTTCTTTCCTTGCCAGTCTATGAACTGAGTAGGTATGATAGTATTACTTATTTTTCCAATGAAGCTGAACTCAAGCTAAAATTGACCCTGGATTCAATTCCTGAGCAACCAATCTTTCAGGAAAACAATGTCTATCAACCCATCGAAAAGACTTTTAATTGGCTATTGGCGGCATTGATTGCAGGTGGAATAATTATCCTTTTGGGTGGATTTGCCTTGCTTTTCGCAAAGCGCATCAAAGCATTATTCAAAAGAAATCGCGAAAAACTCAGATGGCTTCAATTTGAGAGAAAGTGGAAAAAACTAACCGGACTTTTGACTCAAAATCCTGCATTGGAATTGGCAGACGAAGTAATTGGACTCTGGAAAGGATACCTAGAGAGTATCACTGACATGCCTTTCCAGGAGTGGACTTCCAGCGAAATCTCAGAAGCTTTGGAAGACAAAGAAATTTTCAAAGCGCTCAGATCGATCGATATGATCATCTATGCTGGGAAAGAGGCCAAAACAGAAGTTGCTACGAACTATTTATTTGAGGTAGCTAAAACAAAATACCAGGAAAAACTAAACCAGATCAGAAATGAGAGAGCAACTCGCTGAGTTTTTTGATTGGTCGTGGTTTTTCCCAGAGACCTTCAAAACCTATGAATGGGACAATCCCATTTTGCTAAACCTGCTATGGATGATTCCATTGCTCATTCTGCTGAGGAAAGGAATCAAATTCTTGAAAAATCCAGTATTGGAACTTTCGCTTCCAAAGCGTGTAGCTCGAGGGAATCCATGGACGTATTTACGGTTGATTCCTACTGGTTTTTTCTTCCTCGCTTTGATCTGCATCGTGATTGCATTGGCCCGTCCACAGCGAAGCAATGAACGTGTGGAGCAGTTTACCGAAGGAATTGACATCCTCATGGTAATGGATATTTCTGAATCGATGGACTTGCAGGATTTTACTCCTAATCGACTCGAAGCCGCAAAACAAACTGCGGTTGATTTTATCAATGGCCGATTTGGAGATCGGATCGGTATGGTGATTTTTGCTGGTGAAGCTTATTCTTTGGCTCCATTGACCAATGATTATGAATTGTTGACCAATCTTATTTCTGAAATTTCCTTTGATATGATTGAGCCAAAAGGCACCGCCATTGGATCGGCAATCGCAGCAGGAACTAATCGAATGAAGGAAAGTGAAACTCCATCCAAAGTCATGATTCTGTTGTCCGATGGAGAGAGTAATGCTGGAAATGTCGATCCACTTTTTGCTGCTCAACTTGCTTCAGCATTTAACATTAAAATCTACACCATCGCTGTTGGGAAAGACGGCATGGTGCCTTACGGCACGGACTTTTTTGGCAGGCCACAAATGGTGGAGAGCTATTTAGATGAGACTACCCTTCGGGAAATCGCGAGAATTGGAAACGGTGAATTCTATAGAGCCGGCGATAGCAATACGCTACAGCAGATTTTTGATCGTATTGATATACTTGAAAAAGCGGAAATTCAGGAAAATCGCTACAAGGAAACTGCCGATTACTATCGAATTTATTTGTTTTGGGCGATGTTGTTTTTCCTTACTTGGTTGGCATTGAAAAGTTCATTCTTCAATAATTTCCTCCTTGATTAATCAGAAGAGCTGCATTTCTTTCCATTTTTCCAGTCTCGGATTCATCAGTGCAAACCAAAGCGGTGGAAAAAACGCGACCAAAATCATCGCAGAATAACCAGCTGGCAATTGAGGACTTTCATCGTAATGATTCAATACTTGGTAGGGCTTAAAAGCAAAAGCATGGTGATCTGAATGGCGCTGCAATTGGAATAAAAGGAAGTTACTGACGCTTTGGCTAGCGTTCCAAGAATGTAGTGGGGTCACATTTTCATAAAATCCGTTGGCAAGAATTTTCCTTTCCATGCCATAATGCTCCAAGTAATTGACCGCTTCTAGGAGCGTAAATGCGAGGATACTTTGTCCAAAAAAATATACCGGAACCTCCCATACATATCGATTTTGAATCATTGAAAAAACAATGAATGCCATTCCTGCTAAAGCAAAAGGCAAGACCTGAAACCAGATCATTTGGTTGTTCAGCGACCAGGGTGAAAGTCCATTTTTGGCAAGACGATTTTTTTCCAGTTCCCAAGCGCTTATATATCCATCTCGAACTGATCTGATCCAAAAAGAATAAAAATTCTCACCAAAACGACTAGTAGCCGGATCTTCCGGAGTCGCAACACGGACATGATGCCCACGATTATGCTCGATGAAAAAATGCATGTAAGAAACAGTCATCAAAAGAATCTGAGCATAAACTTGCTGAAGTTTTGCCGGTTTGTGACCCAATTCATGGGCAACTGTTATCCCGATTCCACCTGTCACCAAAGCTGTACCTGAGGCAAATGCAAGCCATTCCCACCACGCAAAATCTGCCACACTTACCACATAAAATCCCCAAATTAGAACTGCAAGTTGAACATACACCCAAAGAAACGTGACAAGCTTATAAAAGAATTCTTTGCTGACTTTGGCTACGGACTCCTTGGGAATATTTGAAGTATCTTTTCTTATAAACCAATCCATCACAGGAACAAGTACAAAAACAAATCCATGTATAAGCCAAAGATTTGCCCCGCCAAGGACATACCCCGTCACAAGCAAAGCAGGCAGAATCAATGCGCTGAAAAATCCAATTTTCCTTAAACTACTGTACATCAAGTAAAATCTAGATTTAAAATTTAAGAAGAACCATCTGATTTTTGAAATGATTTTTTCACCCAAAAAGATTAGTCAAATACCCTGACAAAAATCAGGTTTAAATAACATTTCGGTCACCAAAATTCCTGATACAATCTATCATATTTGACCAAAATATTAAACCATGGCGCTTTCACCAAAGCTCATCAAAAAATATAATAACCCAGTCCCCCGATACACTTCCTATCCCACCGTTCCACTTTGGGATGGTATTATTCAAGTTCCTGATTGGCAGGAATTGGTTCGAAATGCTTTTCAATTGAAAGGTGAGAAAGAAGGACTGACGATATACATCCATTTACCTTTCTGCGAAAGTCTTTGCACCTACTGCGGGTGTACCAAACGAATCACAAAAAATCATGGGGTTGAGGATCCCTACTTGGAGGCAATCTTAAGAGAATGGTCACATTATCTGGGATTATTTGAAGGTGTACCAAAAATCGCTGGAATTCATCTCGGTGGAGGCACGCCCACATTTTTCTCGGCTCAAAATTTAGAACTCCTTTTATCCAAAATCCTGAAGTCAGCCGAAATCTTATCGGAACATGAATTCAGCTTTGAAGGTCATCCAAATAACACGACTTTCGAACATTTGCAAGTCTTGGCCCAATTGGGTTTTGACCGAGTGAGCTATGGAATCCAAGATTTTGATCCTACAGTCCAAAAAGCAATCCACCGAATCCAACCTTTTGAGAAGGTCAAAGAAGCAACCGAAAACGCCCGGAAACTTGGCTATAGCTCGTTGAATTTCGATTTGATTTATGGTCTACCTCATCAAACTTTGGAAACCCTGAAAGCCACCTTTGATAAGGTCTCAGAATTAAGGCCTGATAGAATTGCATTTTACAGCTATGCACATTTACCTTCTGCCTTTCCGGCGCAAAAAAGCTTCGAATCTTTCCTTCCGAATGAACAAGAAAAAAGGGCATTGTATGAGTTAGGAAAAGAATTATTGATTGAGATGGGCTATGAAGAGGTTGGAATGGATCACTTTGCATTACCTAACGATCCGCTTTGCATCGCGAAAAGGTCAGGAAATCTCCATCGTAACTTTATGGGCTATACCACATCACCATCGGAGATGTTGATCGGATTGGGAGCGAGCAGTATCAGTGATATTGGATTAGGCTTTGCTCAAAATGAAAAAAACATTAAAACCTACGAGCAAATACTGAGAGAAAACAAACTTCCGATAGTAAAAGGACATATTCAAACTGAAGAAGACCAGATCATTAGAAAGGTGATCTTGAATTTGATCTGCCGGGGAAAAGCGGATATCCCTTACAATATTTGGGATAAATTACCCCTCGAAAACTTGCAAATCATTTTTGAAATGGAAGAAGAAGGACTGATACAACGCGATGAATTGATAATTTCGGTAACTGAGGAAGGGATGGCAATTGTAAGAAATATCTGCTCGCAGTTTGATTTACGAATGATAGATTCTAAAGAAAAAAAATCAACTTTCAGTAATGCGATCTAATTAATGGCACATAGTGATCTCTACTAGCTGGGTGCCATAATCAAAAACCGCCAACTCAGGACTAAATCCGGGAATGCCAAGTCCTAGACCTCGGACGACCATCAACAGGCCGATTACAATTCCGAAATAAGGAATCGCTTTTTGGAATTGTTGCCTCCGAATAGCTGGCAAAAGACTCCCTGAAATCATTAATCCGAGCAACATCGGAATTGTGCCAAGTCCGAAAAAAAACATGTAGGAAGCTCCTAAAATTGGGCTCTGCATACCCATCGCTACGACCAAAGCCATATAGACCATTCCACAGGGTAACAGTCCATTGACCAATCCTGTGGAGAAAAACGCAAGTTTACTTCCAGATTTGAGGTAAAGTGACAGACGACTTTTGATCCAACTGACAATTCCTGAAAGTGCTGGGATCGTTAAAAATTTGTCGGCTTTTTTATAACTAATCGAAAGCAAAACCACCAAAAGTCCCATCGCTATGGAAACTCCCTGCTGAACTCCAGCCATTGAAAGTGAAAAGCCTAGGCTACCAATAATTAATCCTAAAAGTGCATAGGTTAAACTTCGGCCTAAATTATAGATGATTTTATTCCAGAGAAAAGACTGTCCTCTGTTTCCGCCGACAGCCAAAGCAATAGGTCCGCACATTCCAATGCAATGGAATGAACCTAAAAAACCTAAGACCAAAGCTGTCCAGAGCATTAGAGATTAATTTTCTTTTCCTGATAAAAATCTACTCCATTTTCTGTCCAAGTAAGCTGAGCCTTCCAATACCCGGATTTCAATTTCTCAAGCGGAACAGTGGTTTTTCCTTCATTTTTAATGTCTAGTATCAGGTTTTGGTCCAATCTTTCATCCGAAGGTCTGAAAAGTTGCAAATTTCCTTTTGCCCCAACCGGAAGATCCAATACCATAGACTTGGAGTCGGAATCAAATACCAAAACCTCACGATCTAATTTTGCAGCAGAAGCCTCACGATCGATGTGATCCTGGTACTTGAGCTCCTTTTCATAATAATTCTCAGTGACCATATGAATATCATCCTGTCGGACAGAGATCACCACGAGTGTTAAAATAAAGCCTACAAAGGCGATGATAGTCAATAAAATTCCTTTTCCCCAATCCATAATTAGTTTGATTTAATAGCTCCGACCGGCGCCATAAAGTTTGTTTGAATCTCATCGAATTCTTCACCCTGATTCAAGAGCTGAAGCATAATTTTCTCTTGTGGAATTTTTACTTCTGATTGATTTCTAACCAAGAAGAAACGCCCTTCGAATTTAGTCTGTGGCTCCAAAACCCATTCTGAAGCACCTACAATCTCTACTTCCATTCCATCAGCCAAAGCTTTGATATCGACACGCTGCGACTCAAAAGTTTTATTAATTAACGTGATGTTATAAAGGTTAGACACCATCCCAGCTTCCCTTTGCTGGTAAGTCATTCCCGGAAAACGAGTGATCGT
>CAYTXN010000025.1:13102-18621 GCA_964441195.1 uncultured Limnohabitans sp. | reverse complement strand
ACGCTACACCCCGAGACTTATTAACTTGATATTTTTCAATAGACACGTTTGTCAATTGAGGGATTCGAACCTGGGACCTTCCCGATAGCAATCGGGACTCGATACCGGGCTACGCTACACCCCGAGACTTATTAACTTGATATTTTTCAATAGACACGTTTGTCAACTGAGGGATTCGAACCTGGGACTTTCCCGATAGCAACAGGGATGCGATACCGGGCTACGCTACACCCCGATGCCCTATTCCTAAGGGAATGCAAACATAGTGATTTTAAATTTCGCTCAAAGTGCCGTGCTGAAAAAATCACCAAATTTTTCCTAACCCAAACCTATTGACCATTTTAAAGATTGTTTTTTTTTAGCCAAATCCATAGACAGGCAAAATCTTCAATGGGGGCATTGAAATTATTCATGTTTTGCCCTTAATTTTTTAGACTGATCCTTTTCAACTTTTGAATGATTTTCATTGACTGAAATGTCAAAAGCAAATTTCACGGATAGATTTTAACAAGCGTGTGAACATATAATCATGTGAATAACTTCCCCAAAACTCCATTTTGTATGCGATCTGGGGATATTCCTACCTGAACGGGACATTCCAAATATTTGAAACTAGGACCTGCCAGTCTCCTGATGATTACCAATTTTTTTTAAAAGTAAATACTAGGAGGGAATGAGGTATAAGTGACCTGTTATGAGGATTTTTTAACACCTTTCAAAAAATAAGCGAAACCAGAGAGAATAAAAAAGAAAAGAATATTCTGTGAAAAACATCTCGAAAAAATGTTTTTACTACCGAATTAAATCCCGGACACCTACTAAGCCATGTCATTTTTCGGTGCCATAATGCAATTCAATAATTTGAACTGCATTTTTTTTGGTTTAAAGATTCAAAAGAAGATTCAGAAGGTTGTAAATTGAGAAAGATCTTACGCAAACTGGGATGATTTTGCTGACTAAATAATTTTCTATTTTCAAATGTATTAAGGTCTTAATAAGGGTTATTGATGATTTGAAGCTGATTTCAATAATTTATTTTTTCATAACTACCATGCGGAGCAATTTTTGACTTCTTGTGATTATATAACCGAAAATTTTTCATTATGGCTAAAATAAAATTGTAAGAAATATACTTCCATATCGACTTGAATACCTTAGTTATTAGGTGTCATTATTTTCTTGATAAACCTTACTGCTGTTAAAGTTTCGATAGTGATCAAAATGATGTTAGGATTTAGGTATCTGTGATACAGCTATGTCAAATTTATATAGGTAGATTCAGAAAATTTGAGTCAATAGAAGAGGGTATTCAGCTGAATGTATTTTTAGGTTTAGTAAGCAAAATAAAATTTTATGAAGAGTTATTTAATGAAGAAGATATACATCGCTGGTCATAATGGTATGGTGGGTTCATCTATTTGGAAACGATTAGAAATAGAAGGTGCTTCTAGACTTATTGGATTGAGCAGCAGTGATTTAGATTTAAGAAATCAAGCTGATGTATATGATTTTATGAGGCTTGAAAAACCTGATATTGTGATCGATGCAGCTGCTAGGGTGGGGGGTATTATGGCCAATAAGCAATTTCCATACAGTTTTCTTATGGATAACCTTATGATTCAAAATAACCTAATAGATGGTGCATTAAATAATGATGTAGAAACATTTATTTTTCTTGGAAGCTCTTGTGTATATCCAAAACTTGCTCCCCAACCATTAAAGGAAGAATACTTATTAACTGGGGCTCTTGAGCAAACTAATGAGGCCTATTCTATAGCAAAAATAGCAGGAATAAAAGCTTGCGAGGCGATCTTTAAATCTCATAAGAAGAATTTTTTCTCACTTATGCCATCCAATTTATATGGACCTCATGATAATTTCGATTACGAATCTAGTCATGTACTTCCAGCTCTATTACGAAAGTTTCATGATTCTAAAATGAATGGAAATCAACCAGTAAAATTGTGGGGATCCGGTAATCCTAGAAGAGAGTTTCTTCATGTTGATGATTTAGCGTCTGCAGTTGTTTTTTTATTGGATAAAAAAATAACGAAGTCTATTATTAATGTAGGTACTGGAACGGATGTAACTATTAGAAATCTGGCTACTATTATTCAAGATATTGTCGGACATCAAGGAGATATTAATTGGGATTTTTCTAAGCCTGATGGGACACCTAGAAAGTTGATGAGTCATTCAGTTATAAGTCAAATGGGCTGGGAATCCCAAATACAACTTTGGGATGGAATTAAAGATACTTATAAATGGTATCTACGAAATGAAGATAGGTTGAAGTGTGTACAAATGGTTGGTTAATTAAATAAAAAAATAATTTTTCATAAATATGAAGGTAGCATTAATAACGGGGATTACGGGTCAAGATGGCTCCTATTTAGCTGATTTTCTTTTAGAAAAGGGATATATCGTTCATGGTATAAAAAGGAGATCTTCATCCTTCAATACAGATAGGATAGATCATTTGTATCAAGATCCGCATCAAGATTTGCAACGTTTTTTTCTCCATTATGGTGACTTATCAGATTCTTTAAATATCACTAAGATAATTAAAGATACCGCCCCAGATGAAATATATAATCTTGGAGCAATGAGTCATGTTAAGGTGAGTTTTGATGCCCCAGAATATACTGCGAATGTTGATGGTTTGGGGGTTCTCAGGATTCTTGAAGCTGTTCGCCTTTTGGGAATGGAGAAAAAGACAAGGATTTATCAGGCGAGTACTTCTGAATTATATGGATTGGTTCAAGAAATTCCTCAAAAGGAAATCACACCATTCTATCCAAGGTCACCTTATGCAGTGGCTAAACTCTATGGATACTGGATTATTAAAAACTATAGAGAAGCATATGATATGTTTGCTTGCAACGGGATCTTATTTAATCATGAATCACCATTGCGAGGGGAAACCTTTGTTACTCGAAAGATTACGAGAGCAGTAGCTAGAATTGGATTGGGTGTCGAAAACGTACTATATCTCGGAAATCTTGATGCAAAAAGAGATTGGGGACACGCTAAAGATTATGTAGAAGCTATGTGGCTAATGCTGCAAATTGACAAGGCGGAGGACTTCGTCATCGCTACAGGTGTGACAACTACTGTTCGAGAATTTCTTGTTTTAGCTTTCTCAAAGATTGGATTCACACTTGATTTTATTGGAAAGGGTCTGAGTGAAATGGGTATCCTGAGTCGCATAGATTACGATGTATGCTATGAAGTATTAGGTGATATTAAAGAGGAATTACCTGCATTGGGTCAAGTATTAGTTAAAGTGGATCCTGAATATTTCAGACCTACAGAAGTGGAGTTATTGATAGGAGATCCAAGCAATGCCAGAGAAAAATTAGATTGGAAGCCTAAATATGATTTAAGGGCCTTAGTAGAGGAAATGGTAATCCGAGATGTCGAATCCGCTAAATGTGATATTTTCTTATCAAAGCAAGGATTTCCTGTAAAGGCACATATCACACATTAATACTGCTATCAAAGCATTTTACTATAAACTTATATATAATGAGCCTTCTAAGTACAACTTCTACCTTTGATTCTATCATAGATATTGTGGAAATGTCTTGGAATTTGAATTCTTCTGAGATTGCATTGGTGTCAAATGAAGAGGAAATTACCTATGAGGAATTAAAAAATAAAGTTTCTTTAATTAGCTCAATCCTAATAAATAACTATGCTAACGAGGAAATAATTGCGATTTCTACTTTGAGAAGTACTCAAACTATTATTAATATTCTGGGTATTCTAAAGGCTGGTAAAACTTATCTCCCTATTGATTCCAATTATCCCGAAAAAAGAATTGCTCAAATAGTAGAAGATTGTGGTGTAAAGTATTATTTGAAGAGTAGTCCCGATGATGATCTTCCACTTGATCCTGTTGATTTGAATAAAACATCAACATTTGATTTAGGTGACAAAGCGAGAAGTTCTAAATTAGCCTACATTTTATATACTTCCGGTTCAACGGGAGCTCCCAAAGGTGTATGTGTACCTCATGCTGGGATTATCAATCTACTTAAATGGCAGATCAATGAATCTTTTTCTGGACCGGGAATTAATACGCTTCAGTTTACTAGACTATCATTTGATATTTCTGTTCAAGAAATATTTAGTACACTTTGTAGTGGCGGTACCTTACACATTGTTGATTCAGAAACGATTAGAGACAATCGTCTTTTAATTCAGGCTTTAATAGACCGAAAAATTCACAGGATTTTCCTGCCTTTCGTAGCACTTCAGGGAATTGCAAATGAAGCTGAAAGTTCCAAGAGCTATCCTGAATTTTTAAGAGAAGTGATGACTTGTGGAGAGCAACTTAAGTCTACTCGAGCAATTAAAGATCTATTTCTTAAGATTGATAGTGCTCGACTCTTTAATCAATACGGTCCGACAGAATGTACTTGCATAGTGACCCAATTGGCATTGGATGAAAATCCTGAAACCTGGGATGATCTTCCAACTATTGGTAAGGCCATAGGAGGAGTAGAAGCGATGATTTTGGATGAAAAATTTAATCCGATTTCTGAAGTAGGTAAAACAGGGGAGGTTTATTTTTCAGGGGTGTGTGTGGCAGATGGCTATCTTAATAAGCCTGAGTTATCAGCCAGAAGCTTCTTTAATCTAGAGTCAAACGGAAAGAAAGTCTACAAGACTGGTGATTTGGGTTACTGGACTGAGCAAGGGGAAATATTCTTTTTGGGTAGAATTGATGACCAGATAAAAATAAGTGGTTTTAGAATCGAAACAGGGGAAATTGAATCTGTGGCAGCAAATCTAGCCGGGGTATCTCAAGCAGCAATTACTGTTAATGAATATGAGGATGGACAAAAATTTTTGAAACTCTTTTTTGTATCAGAAAATGATACTGTTTCTGAAATAGAATTAATTGATTTTCTAAAGGAAAGATTTCCCGAATATATGATTCCGACATTTTGTATAAAAATGCAGGAATTTCCTAAAACCACTAATGGCAAAATTGATAGAAAAGCACTTTCTAAACTTAATAAAGTTGAAAATCCTAATGCTCAAAATTATATAAAACCGAGAAGTGAGGTTGAGAAGAATCTGGCGTCGATATGGCAAAGTGTACTTGGCCTAGACAAAGTAGGTCGTGATGATCATTTTTTCGAGTTGGGAGGAAGTTCCATTCTCGCACAGAAAATGGCCATTCAGATCAATCAAATTTTTCAACGGGAATTTTCTGTGACAAAAATTTATCAGTTTCCTAAGCTTAGTGCTCAGGCTGAATTTATTTCAGAGCATAAAGATTCTTCTCAAAGAAAAAGTGATAAAGTAAACACCCAACAGCGTAGAGATGTGGCTGTGATCGCTACTTCAAGTAGATTTCCCGGCGCCACAAACTCTGATGAGTTTTGGGATTTGCTTTTGGAAGGAAGAGAGTCAATTCGGTTTTTTAAACTTGAAGAATTAGAGGGAAACGAAAAAAAACTCGCCAAAGAACATGCAAACTATATAAAAGCGCGTGGTGTAATTGA
>CAYTXN010000025.1:0-13002 GCA_964441195.1 uncultured Limnohabitans sp. | reverse complement strand
CCTAGGTTCTATCCCAATCATGTCGGTCAATGAAAAAGACTACATGGCTACTAGAGTTGCTTACCAGCTGGATTTAAGAGGACCTGCTATCAGTATTCATACTGCTTGCTCTACTTCATTAGTAGCAGTGGCCACTGCCGTGCAGAGTATTCGAAATGGTGAATGTACTATGGCTATAGCAGGTGGTAGCTCTGTAGCTTATCCAATATTTAGCGGTCATCTATTTGAAGAGGGCTCGATTATGAGTCATGATGGGCATTGCAAGCCTTTTGATGCATCAGCATCCGGAACTCTTTTTAGTGATGGCGCGGGAGCTGTCTTGTTAAAAGATTATGATCAAGCGATCGCAGATGGTGATCCTGTTTTAGCCGTAATCAAAGGTGTGGGAATTAATAATGATGGATCCACAAAGAGTAGTTTCTCCGCACCAAGCGTAGCAGGTCAGGCGGATGCTATACAAATGGCCCTGGCGGATGCACAACTCTCACCCGATTTGATTTCCTATGTGGAAGCTCATGGAACAGCTACTCCGATAGGAGATCCAATTGAAATTGAAGCCCTGAAGTTGGCCTTTGGGAGCGATGTTCCGCATCAAAGTTGTGCAATCGGGTCAGTTAAAGGGAATATAGGTCATTTAAACGCCGCGGCGGGAATTGCGGGATTTATTAAGACGGTATATGCACTTCAGCGGAAGACAATTCCAGCCTCGATTGGATATACTAAACCAAACCCCGCTATTGATTTTGAGAAAACTCCTTTTTACGTCAATTCAGCAACTAACGATTGGGAATCTGATCAATTGCGAAGGGCTGGTATAAGTTCGTTCGGGATTGGCGGAACAAACTGTCATGTCATTTTGGAAGAGTTTTTAAAGGAGGAAAAAATTAATACCTCGCTGGATAATATTGAACAAACGATCTTTTTTTCAGCAAAATCTGAACAAAGCCTCAGTGGCTATGCCGGCAAATTGAAAGACTTTGTATTTAAGAATCCGACACTGGATCTGACTCAACTAGGATATAATATCAATAAGAAAAATTCGGGATTTCCCCTAGGGACAGCTGTAAGATTTAAAGATTCTGAATCACTTATTTCCGGACTTAACTCGATTATTTCTAGTGAAAAGGTACCTGTAAAGCGATTTGGGAATTTTAAGTTTCCGATTTTTCTTTTCCCGGGCCAGGGTGCTCAATACCTTAATATGGGTAGTGATCTTTATGAAAAGGAGCCTGTCTTTGCTGCTGCATTGGACCATTGCGATGAGCTGTTTGCACAGTATCTGGATTTCAGCATTTTGGACCTTGTTTTTTCCCAAGATCCTGATGAAAAAATGGAGCGACGGCTTGCAGACACAAAGTATACTCAGCCGGTTATTTTTTCGGTTTCTTATGCTTTAGCAAAGCTTTGGATTAGCAAAGGAGTGACTCCATCAGCATTGATAGGGCACAGCATCGGTGAGTTTGTAGCTGCTTGTATAGCGAAAGTGATCGGCTTAGAAGATGCAGTGAAAGTAGTTGCAAAGCGGGGAGATTTGATTAGTCAGCTCAATCCGGGTTCTATGCTTTCCATTCGAAGTGGAGCTGACCAGATTTTGCCAATCTTGCGAAAGGAACTTTCCCTTGCAGCAGATAATGCTCCTAATCTATGTGTGGTTTCGGGACCGACAGCCTTGATTGAGGATTTTGCTTTGAAATTAGAGAAAAGGAGAATTCCAGCTAAAATTTTAAAAACCAGTCACGCTTTCCACTCCGGGATGATGGATCTGGCCTTGGAAGATTTCAACAATTTTCTAACTCAAATTAAGCTTAATAATCCTCAAATACCGATTCTATCAACAGTTACGGGGGATTGGTTGAAAGATTCAGAGGCAACTTCTACAGCCTATTGGACCAAGCACATGAGGCTTCCAGTCCTGTTTTCAAAAGCTGTCGGAAAATTAATGGATGAAATGCCGGAAGGGGCATTCGTAGAAGTTGGACCTGGAAATGGACTAGGAACCCTGCTGATGCAGCATCCTGATGGTAATACTTTTCCTATAGTAAATAGCTTGAATCGGACGGATGAAACCATTGATTCTGTACATTTTAACAACCAATTCCAGCTATTAATAAATAGAGGCCTTCGATTGAATTGGGATGAAATTTATACCGAATCAGCTCAGGTTAAGATTGCAATTCCAACCTACTCATTCGACAAAAAGCCTTGTTGGATCGATGTGAATCAAACAAATTTATCGAACAATGGGAATGTGGAGAATTTGGGAAGTGTCGTTCAAGAGGCAATCCTAGCCTCTGTTTCCAAGGATCTTGCCAGCGATCGAACTACTTCCTCTGCTAAACAATTGAGATACATCCTCGAGGAAGCCGCTGGCTATGATATAAAGGAGAATGATTTCGAACTTTCATTCTTTGAATTGGGTCTGGATTCTTTGATTTTGACCCAAGTAGCTTTTTCCATTAAAAATGAATTTAAAGTTCAGGTTTCTTTCAAGCAACTCAATGGAGCGTTAAGTACTCCAGCTGCTTTGCTGAGTTTTTTATTAGAAAACGCACCAATTCCGGAGACAAAAAAATCTCCTTCGAGGGAAGTCTACAAGAATATTAAACTTCAGAATTCTACTTCTCGGCCCAATTCAGTAAGAAATGTATTGAGTAATGGTTCAACTGCAAGGGAGAAAGAAGACCAATTTGAAATCTTAATTCAAGAAGAGAAAGAGGAATTAAAAAAAGCTTTGGGAGTAGTCGTTCAGATTGAGACTAATGCCCCTGAGTTATCCGAAGAGTCTTATAGTTTTATTCAGAATCTAATTGAAAGATACCATTCAAAAACTGCAAAAAGTAAGGCCTACATGCAGGAAAAAAGAAAACATAGGGCCGGTATCAAGATGGTCAATGGATTCAAATTATTCACCAAAGAATTAATATATCCCATTGTAACAAAACTTTCAAAAGGAACGAGGTTAATCGATCTCGATGACAATAATTATTTAGACTGGCTGAATGGGTTTGGAAACACAATGTTTGGATACCAGCCTGATTTTATCAACAAAGCCATTAATTCTCAGATTAGTGAAGGAATAGAAATTGGGACTCAACACGCTTTGGCTGAATCAGTTGCTGATCGAATATGTCGATTAACAAATAATGAACAAGTTGGATTTTGTGATACTGGCTCACAGGCGGTACTTGTTGCCATAAAAATTGCCCGAAACGTCTCTGAAAGATCATTAATAGTTTCTTTTTCTGGAAGCAATCATGGGATAACTAATGAGGGCCTGATTAGAACTCCTAAATCAGGGAAAAGCTTGCCAGTTCCTGCAAGTATCTTGAGTGAGATTGATAAGCAAATCCTGATGCTTGAATATGGCACAAATGAAACGCTACTAGTATTAGCTGAACGAGCAAATGAAATAGCAGGTGTTTTAGTAGAGCCTATTCAAATCAGTAGACCTGAATTTGTACCAATTGAGTTTCTTAAATCCTTAAGGGAATTAACCGAACAAGAAAATATCTGTCTGATTTTCGATGAATTTGTCACTGGTTTTAGGAGTCATATCGGAGGATTTCAGGCAATGTATGATATCAAAGCAGACCTCACAACCTATGGGAATGTTTTGGGAGGAGGCTCATCGCTAGGTGTCATTGCAGGTAAATCTGAGTGGATGGATTCGCTGGATGGAGGATTTTGGGAAAATGGAAATGATTCCGTTCCAGAAATTGGGGTCACCTATTTTGCAGGTACATTTTTCAGGTATCCCTTGACTTTGACTACAGCGAATGCTGTATTGAATTATTTGGAGGAAAAAGGAAGCTCGCTTCAGGATGGCCTTGCTCATTTGGCAAATACACTAGTTGACGGAATGAACAGGATTTTTGAAAAATACAATGTTCCGTATCACGCGGTCAATTTTAGAGGGCTTTGGAAAATTAAGGTGAAGAAGGATTTTCAGTATTCAGAACTGCTTTTTACGATGTTGAGGGAGCGTAATATCCACATTTGGGAAAATATTCCCTGTTATGTGACTGATGCTCATACGATTGAGGACGTTCATTTTACGCTGAGCAAGTTAGAGGAGGTAATTCAGCTTTTAGTTGAAAAGGAAATTATAGCAGGAGATTTATTCCTCGCCTCTGATCAGTGGATGAGTCAGGAAAATCCCCCATATGAGGGTGCAAAAATAAGCATAAATGATAAAGGCTTCCCTGTATGGGTGAATCAGGAAGCCTATGTAGAGTCTAGTGTAATTAAACTTCAATCAATTTTTTTATGAAACCATCAGAACAACTTATAGCCTCCAAAACCTCAACAAATCCAGAGCCTATTCAGATTTCTAAAGTAATACCGAGTACCGCCTCACAAATGGAAATATGGCTTTCCTGCCAATTGGGAGGTAAGGAGGCGAATATGGCGTACAATGAATCCATGTCCATAGAGCTTCATGGAGAATTAGAAATTCTTTCTCTCAAAACTGCTTTTCATACGGTTATCCAGCGGCATGAAGGTATGCGGGCAATTTTTACTCCAGATGGGGATCAGATGATTATTTTCAGTTCTTTCCATTTACCCTTGAGATTTAGGGATATCTCTCAGCTAAACGAAGAAAAAGAGCATGCATTTCTAAAAAAGCATAGCCTGGATACAGGTTTTTATGAATTTGATCTTGTAAAAGGGCCACTGTATGTATTGGAGCTGATCAAAGTGAGAGAGAAAGAGCACATTCTAACTTTTACGGGTCATCACTTGATTTTTGATGGATGGTCAAGCGGATTATTGATGGAGGAGATCAGTAAAGTGTATAGTCAACTGAAGAAAGGACAATCCATACATCTTCCTATAGTAGATAAACTCTCGGATTTTGTTATCCAACATTATAGACTGACTCATTGTCCTGAGATAGAAGAGACAAAGGCCTTTTGGAAAAAAGATTTGTCAGATCCTGTTCCCCTGTTCAATTTACCAGTTGACTTTGATAGGCCACCTGTTAGAAACCTCAAAGCAAAGCGACTGGAAGTAGCCTTGCCTAAATCATTATTAACCAAAGCCAAGAAATTTGCGGTTGAAAAAAAGGTCAGTATAAATCTTCTCCTTCTTTCTGTTTTCGAGGTGTTTCTAAGTGAATGGACAGGCCAAAAAGATGTACTTGTTGGGGTGCCTTTAGCAGGACAGGCGATTTTGAACAAGCTAAACTTAATCGGGCATTGTGTCAATTTATTGCCATTCCGTTCGCGCTTGGACTCAAATCTCACATTTGAAGAATACCTTCAACTACGGAAATCTCAGTTCAATGATTCTTTAGACCATTCCTTGATTTCTTTTGGGGCATTACTTCAAGATCTCCAAATCAAACGTGATACTTCCCGAATTCCTCTAGTTCCGATTACTTTCAATCTCAATTTGACCAATTCAAACTTAATTAAGTTTGAAGGCCTGAATTCAGCTTTGATTTCGAATCCAAAATCGTATTCCAACTTTGAAATCATTGTTAATCTTTTTGGAAACGAAGAAGAAATTATTGTCGAATGGACATATAATGAATCCCTTTTTCATGAATCCAGCATTTGGGAAGCCGCTCAAAAGTATAATTTGTTAATCGAGAAAATCATAGATGCCCCTCAAGAAAAGTTGAGTGGGATAGATAGTTTTTTTGAGAATACTGGATTAGAGACAGAATTACTCCTTCACAACCGAGCTAAAAATGGAACGGCAGAGGAGAAGGACAACATGAAAGGCTTGATAGAAAAGCAAGTAGCTCGATTTCCTGAAAAAATTGCTATCACTTTTAAAAGTGATTTGCTGGAATATTCTGCCCTTAATTCCAAAGCAAATCAAATCGCTCACTATCTAATCAATAGAGGTGTGAAACCTGGAGATTATGTAGGGATTTATCTGGAAAGGTCTTTCAACCTCATTATTTCAATCTTGGGAGTCATTAAGTCCGGTGCGGCGTGTATGCCAATTGACCGGGAAATTCCTGTTGAAAGAGCCAAGTATATGGTTAAAGACAGTGATGCAACGTTCTTGATCACTGATTTATTTTCGCCCGATTGGGATGAATTTGATCCGAAAATACTCTACATCAATGAATTAAATAAAGTTGTCTCAGGCTACTCTGATGAAAACCCTACGGTCGAGATCAATCAAGAGGATCCTGTCTATACCATTTATACTTCAGGATCTACAGGTAATCCGAAAGGAGTTATTCTCACACATCGAAATCTCATTTATTTCACCAATAATGCATGTCAGCAAATAGGATATTCGGCTGAGGACTCCATTGCTGGAGTTACGTCTGCTTCTTTTGACGTTTCGATACTTGAATTGGTGATTCCATTTTCTATAGGAGCCACACTTCACTTGATGGATCGGTATCATCGAAAAGATCCCAAACAGATCTTGGCGCTTTTGAAGGAAAGGAAAATAACTAAAATGTTTGCTACTCCAACTCATTGGCAAATGATGGTTCAATCTGGTTGGAACGAGAGATTTTCAAATCTTACCATACTTTCTGCCGGAGAAGAGTTAAAAAAATCCCTAGCTGATAGTTTATGTAAGTATTCAAAGGAGGTTTGGAATGCTTATGGCCCAACTGAGACAACTATTTTTTCTACTTATAAAAAGGTAAATCCGGATGATCCAGAAGTAACCTTAGGCAAACCTGTGATCGGAACAGAAATTTATTTAGTAGATGATAATTCCAACCTTATTTCGGATTTAGGACAGGCAGGAGAAATTTGGATTTCAGGCGAAGGTGTTAGTAAATCCTATATTGGGCGTGAAGCATTGACCGATGAGAAATTCCTTAAAAACCCTTTTAAAAATGACAATAGCCGGATTTATAGGACAGGTGATCTAGGTTCTTGGTCACCAAAAGGGGATCTAAATTATTTGGGAAGGATTGATCACCAAGTGAAAATCCGAGGCTACCGAATAGAGTTGGGAGAAATCGAGCAAAAACTCATTTCCTTCTCCAAAGTAGAAAATGCAGTAGTTATTAATAAAATGGATACTGATGGGATTAATAGTTTGGCAGCATGTCTACTTGTCAAAAAAGAATTCCAACTCAACCTTTTAAAGGCAGACTTTTCAAAGGAAATTCTTGCAGCATTATCGCAGGTACTTCCAGAATATATGGTGCCTTCCCATATTTACTTTTTTGATAATTTTCCGCTGACTACCTCTGGAAAAATTGATAGAAATGCTTTAACGGTTCTTTTGAATGAAAGAGATGAAATTATAAGTGAAAGCAAACCCGAAGAAAATAGCTTATTGTCAGAGGAAGAAATAAAGGTTTTTTCTATATGGAAGTCTGTTTTAAGAAAAGATGATTTTGGAATAGATGATGATTTTTTCCTTTTGGGAGGCCACTCTCTACTTGGAGTTCGAGTAGTTTCAAAATTAGAGTCGGAGTTTGGAGTTTCCCTATCACTTTTGACACTATTCCAATTTCCGACCATCAGGGGTCTTGTAGTTCATATCAATAGCTTAAAAGAGGAGGATACTGATTCAATAGTTTTAATTAAAAAAGGATCTCCACATAAAGTGCTATGCTTCGTTCATGGAGTTGGTCTTAATCCTATTGAAATTAATACACTAACCCGTAACATGGATGAGGATCAGACTATATGGGGGCTACAGTCACCCGCTATTTCCGGCCAACATGAACCCTTGGAAAGTATTGAGGAAATGGCAACATTTTTTATAAATGAGCTTGATAAGCAAAAAATCAATTTACCCTATAATCTAATTGGAAATTCACTAGGTGGGCTCATTGCTTTTGAAATGGCAAAACAGCTTATAGATAAAAACAGACCAGTGGGTTTTTTAGGGATGATTGATACGTTAGCCATCCATTCAAAAGACCCCATTCCAAGTTTTAAGCAAAGTTTACTAGTGAAAATTTCAAAATTGAAGTTTGAGTTTAATTTTTTCTGGAATGATCCTATTTATTATTTAATGTATAGAGGGCGATACTTGAAGGAAATGTGGAGAGAAAAGTTTGGAATCAATGAAGAGGAAAATGCACTTGCTTTTCGAATCAATAAAATTGAAGGAATTAATGAGAAAGCCTGGATAAAGCATAAATTATCCCACTTAGATATTAAGATCACGCTGTTCTTAGCTAGGAGGAGAACTTTTTTTGTCAAGGATATTAAAACTTTAGGCTGGGATGTTTTTACTCAAGAAGTAAAAACAATTGTGATGCCTGGAGAACATTCCAATATGCTGAAGCCACCTTATGGTTCAGAGTTTACGAAGTGTTTACAGGGAGAGTTGAATCACCATAGTAAGAACTAGAATATGTACATGGGAAGAATATATTGTGATCAAATTAAGGTTTTGGATTGGTCTAAAGACATTCAAACTAATTTGGATGATACGGTTCAAGTTTACCGTGCACTATTAGTGGATAATCAGGATAAAATAGCCTCTTGTTCGCAATATCTTTCTTCTGAAGAAATAATGAGATCCAAGCAATTTAGAAATAAAATTGATAGTGATCGATTTATTGTAGGACGGGCAATGGTAAAGCACATGGCTGCAAAAATTTTGAATAAAGATATTCAATCTTTAGAAATCATGTACTCAGAAACTAATAAGCCAATATTTGATAATGAAATTAACTTTCAATTTAATTTGTCTCATTCTGGTAATTATGTGGTTTTGGCAATCTGTAAACGATGCGACATAGGTATAGATATAGAATACTGTAATAATGATTTTAGGTTTCGGCCGATATTAGATTACTGTATGAGTCAAAAAGAACAATTTGTAATTATTCAAGATGAAAATCCACTAAATGCATTTCTAATGTATTGGACAAGGAAAGAAGCCATTTTAAAAGCTACAGGGGTGGGTATTTTAGAGAGTTTGAATACATTTTCCTGTTTGAATGGAATTAATTTTATCCCTGGGTTTTTAACAGGAATAACTTCACAGTGGATGATTAGATCATTCTATATCGATAAAAATTATATCGTCAGTTTAGCTCATGATTCTAGTTTGAATAAATTGAGTTTTTTTGAATTTAAACTTTAAAAAATATGAAATATTTTAATAATAAATCTAATTATTCAGGACAATCAATATTTGTATTGATGCTTCTAAATGTCATGATAACGACATCATGTGCCAAAAGAAATTTGTCTTATTTCAATGATATTGACAATTTAAATGATTTTACCATAACAGATGATAAGTTTATTGCGCCAAAAATTATCCCTGGAGATCTTCTGGAAATAACTGTTACTACTATAAATCCTGAGTCAAATTTACTCTTCAATTATGGAGTCGTTCGCGATGAATCAGACGGTGATAATCCAGCCTTAAATAATTCAAAAATTGATGGCTATTTGGTTGATCCAAATGGACAAGTGGATTTTCCTATTCTAGGTAAGGTCAAAGTCGCAGGTTTAGATAGAGAAGAGGCAAAAACCTTGATAAAAAGTCAATTATCTTCTCTAGTAGTAGATCCTAAAGTAGAGGTCCGTTTTCTAAATTTCCGGATTACTGTAATAGGAGAGGTCTCTAATCCCTCCTCTTTTGTGGTCTCTAACGAACGGATTACAGTCTTGGAAGCTCTGGGATTGGCTGGTGATATGACTGTTTATGGTCTTCGTGATAATGTATTATTGATCCGTGAAACGGCTGCCGGGAAAACGATTCATCGGTTTGATATGGGGAATAAAGCGCTACTTAGCTCTCCTTATTATTATTTGAGGCAAAATGATGTGATTTATGTGGAAGCGGATAAGAATAAGCTTGTTCAAGCAGATGTTAATCCAAATACATTGGCAATTGTATCCATTCTGTCTTCTATTGCTGTAGCTTTTATATTTAGTTTTGAAAATTTATTTAGATAATATGAAACTCTCTGAAATACTAATAGATGATTCCTCAAAAGAGAATTTTGAAAAGAAGGATTTTAAAGATCATTTGAATTCGTATGTAAAATTATGGCCGTTATTTATCCTTTCATTTATCGTAATATTAGGCTTAGTTTCGATATATCTTTACTATGCTACACCCTACTATGAGGTGCATAGTAGTGTGATGCTAAAAGATAATGTAAGGGGTGCAGTGTTTGCAGATAATCCGGTCCTACTGGATTTGAAAGAATATCAAACATCAAATATAGTGGATAATGAAGTTGATGTTCTTCAATCTTCAATTTTAATCCAGAAGGTAGTAAATGATCTTCATCTTTATAATAATTACTTTTATAAGACGGATTTCAATAAATTAACTCCTGTTTTTGAAGATGATCTTCCTTTTGAAATTGAAACAATTGAAATATTTCCAGTGCGTGTTGGATCGGATCCCCAAATGTTAATAAAAAGAATTGATGAAGATTTCATGATCGTTGAAATTGATGAAGAATTAATGAAGTTTTCATCTGGTGCGGTTAACAATACCAAGTATGGAAGATTTAAAATTAGCTTTAATAAATCTAAAACTAACCTTCCATTAAAAGGTGAGATATTGGTGAAATTTCTATCGCCAAATCAAATCGCCTCAATGGTTTCAAGTCAACTGAAAATCGAAACTAAGGATAAAAATTCAAGCATTATTTACTTTTCTCTTTTAGAGATTGTACCACAACGTGGTGTCATGATTCTTAATAAGCTGGTCGAAGAATATAATTTTCAATCTGCTGAAGAGAAAAAGGAGGTTGCAATTAAATCTTTTGATTTTATAAATAATCAAATTGATATAGTTCTGTCTGATTTGAATTTAATGGAACAGCAAGTAGAATCTTTCAAAAACACAAGAAATGTTGTTGATATTGAAACAGATTCAAAGTTTTATCAAGAAAATTTTCTTTTAAATAATAAGGAGATTTCTGAGGTTCAAAACGAAATTGATATAAGTACTACCATTCAACAATACATTCGAAGTAATCAAGGGGGTGATATTTTTGGGTTAAGCTCATTAATAAAGAGTGATTCTTATTTATTTTCATTAATGGAAAAATACAATGTGTTAAGAAATGAAAAAGCGAGGTTAGACCAATCTGTTCTAGAAGATAGTCCCGTTATGATTAATTTGAATAGAAGGCTGGAATCTTCAACAAATAATATTTTAAATCATATTGATAACAATAAAAAGGTTTTGGAAATTACTTTGAAAAATTTAATTGGTAAAAATGCACAGTTTCAAATGAAATCTAATTCATCTCCTCGTGTAGAGCGACAGTATGAAGAAATTTCGAGAGATTTAGGGATTAAGAAAGAGCATTATCTTTATCTGCTAAAGAAGAAAGAAGAAACTGCTCTGTTTTTAGCTTCTGTGCCTACTAATCATTCAAAGATTATTGATATGGCATCTTTTAGTCCAATGCCATCCAAACCTAATTCACCTTTGATTTATTTGGTTAGTGCTTTTTTTGCATTTGTCATTCCATTTGCATTTGTATTCAGTAAGAATTTGCTTGGTAATAAAGTTTCAAACTTAGCAGATATAAAAGGGGTGACTGAGGCAGAAATTTTGGGAGAGCTATCTTATGATAACAAATCTAAATTGTTTGCTATTGACAGGATTAACAAGACTCAGATTTCAGAGCAGTTTCGGTTAATTCGATCCAATTTCAATTTTTTGGCATCGTCTGAATCTTCAAAATCAATTTTGATCACCTCTTCAATTTCAGGGGAAGGTAAAACCTTCTTTGCACTGAATTTTGCCAAATCCCTCTCAATGATAGGGAAACGAGTTGCTGTACTTGAATATGATCTTAGAAAGAAAGGTTTAAATAGTGTCTTGGCTTTAAAATCCAAACAAGGAATTTCGGATTACCTCGGCACTTCTGATTTCACTATTGACAACTTGATGTTATCTGGTGAAGATGTAAATGGAATTACATTTTTTCAGATGGGAAGCATTCCAGATAATCCCGCAGAATTAATGTACTCTAAAAAGAATTTTGTATTTATTTCAAAACTTAAAGATTTATATGACTTTATAATTATTGATACGGCACCTATTGGTCAGGTTTCAGATGCCTTTTCATTGGCATCCTTTGTGGATTATACCATATATATGGTTCGTTATGATTATAGTTCCAAAAAGAATATTCATTTCTTTGAAGATGTTATAAAGTCGAAAAAATTGGTTAATCCTCTGATTGTTTTGAATGGTTCCAAGACAAGTCTAAAAAATGACTATGGCCATTATAATTATAACTAATTAGTTCTAAAAACCCATTCATGCAAATTGCATTTAACATATCGAATTTTTTTAATAGAGGGCATAGCCGTACTGTTGCCGCCAAAAAAAATGTGGCTGGAAATATTCTGATTAAGGTTTTCAGCATGTTTATATCATTTATAATTGTGCCTATTACTATTAATTATATAAATCCTACTCAATATGGAATTTGGTTGACACTTACTTCTATGATTAGTTGGGTTGCTCTGCTTGATGTGGGATTAACTCAAGGATTGAGAAATAAATTTGCTGAAGCAAAAGCAAAAAATGATGATGTACTTGCGAAGGTTTTTGTAAGTACAACCTATTTTTACATAACTGTCTTATTTGTTGGTGTTTGGTTACTTTTCATTATTGTCAACAATTTTCTTGACTGGAGCAAAATAATAAATATACCAGTAGTTTTAAATTATGAGGTTAGAATGCTTGCTTCTATTATAATAACCTATTTCTGTCTGCAATTTATATTTCAAATTATTAAAACCATTATAATTGCTGATCAGAAACCCGCAATAGCCTCTCTAATTGATTTGATTGGTCAAGTGATTTCACTTTTAATTATTTATATTTTTACCTTAGTTACAAATGGATCTCTAGTTTTATTAGGAATCGCAATTGGAGTGTTTCCCGTTATATTTCTGATTATTGCTAATGTCTATTTCTTTTCAACTGACTATAAAAAATTTAAACCTGATTTCAAGTTTGTAAAAAATGAGTATCGAAATGAATTAATGGGCCTTGGACTTAAGTTTTTCATTCTTCAATTAGCTGGAATGATTCAATATGGCTCATCCTTGTTTT
>CAYTXN010000024.1:0-20262 GCA_964441195.1 uncultured Limnohabitans sp. | reverse complement strand
TCCAAGTTGAAAGGGAGTTATTATAGGTTCAAAGGTAAGGAAAGCAGCCGCTAAGAGAGACTGCCTTCCAGATTTGAGAGCAGATTATTTTTTAATAGGCTCAGCCTCTCTAAGTTGTTTTTCTTGGCGTTTTACCGATTCCTCATGGATACAGTAAAGCAACTCCTTCATGAATTTCTCGCTCAAATGTTTGGCTACTCCCTTTTTGGTGCGGCTTTCCATCACATCTTTCCAGCGATCAGACTGAAATACAGTCAAATGATGCTCGCGCTTGTGCGCTCCAATTTGGTCTATGACAGCGAATCTTTCCTGAAGAATATCCAACAATTGATCATCCATGTGATCTACAGCACGCCGAAGATCCTGAAGCTTTTCGTCAGGCTTCATATTCTCCAATGGGGTTTTGAAATCAATTGAACTGATCATTTCTTTCAACCTTGCCGGAGTTACTTGCTGTTTGGCGTCAGACCAGGCTTTATCCGGATCGTGGTGAGTTTCGATCATCAAGCCGTCCAGACCAAAGTTCATGGCACTTTGGGCAACTTCGAGAAGACCCTCTCTTTTACCCATGATATGTGAAGGATCATTGATGACTTCCATTCCGGTCCACTCACGCTTCAGGTGAATCGGCATCGACCAGTTTGGCTTGTTTCTGTAGCGCTTATCGTAAGCATCAGAGAATCCACGATGAATTGCGGCAAGTTTGTCAATGCCTACAGCAAACATTCTTTCCAAAGCACCCATCCAAAGTTCAAGATCAGGGTTCATCGGGTTTTTGATCATTACAGGAATGTCTACTCCACGAAGAACCTCTGCGATCTCCTGCACTGCAAAAGGATTGACTGTTGTTCGGGCTCCAATCCAAAGCACATCTACTTTATGCTTGAGAGCAAGTTCTGCGTGTGACGCATTTCCTACCTCGACTGTGATCGGAATATTCAAGTGATGACGGACAATCTCCATCCACTTCAAACCTTCCTCACCTACACCTTCAAAAGATCCTGGTCTAGTTCTCGGCTTCCAGATTCCAGCTCTGAAAAGTTGAGGAACCATGTTAACTTCTTTCATCTCTTTGCAGATCTGCTCGATCTGTTCTGGAGTTTCGGCTGAGCAAGGACCAGCGATGATCAGCGGGGTGGTTAATCCCAATCCCCAATCTTTAATTTGTTTGTGCGGCTTCATAGTTTTGAGCGTTTGAAATGAAAAAAGCCCGACTCTTTCGAATCGGGCTTTTGTGTGTTTATTTTCTTTTAGTTTTTGGCTAGCATATACACAGCTCCGATTCGATTTTGGCTTCGAAAGTAAAAATAGAAGAAGGTAAAATAGATCGCTGCTGTGATTAACATGTTTCAAAAGTAAAAGCCTGAGATTTAAAAACAAAATTAATTTTTCATCAATAAATTATGTAATCCGTAAATCCTGATCGATTTCTTTGATTTTTCTCTAAATGATTGATGAAATATGGCTTAAACAGAATAATATTTTATTTTAGTGGTTTAAAAATAATTAATCTATTGTGAATTATTTTTTCAAATTCTTTCTAATCAATCCTTTAATTTTTGGTGAAAGGAAAATTGGTTTAAGATGTTTTATTTCTTGCCTTTGAAAATGAATCACAAGAGTTAGCGGAAGGAATTATCATAATTCTTGCGTTGATAATAGAAGTAATCGTCCTGTTCATCTAGAGTTTATAGTGGTTCAATTACCCGAACAAAAGCCCTGTTGGAGCGGTTTTTTTGATATCTTTGCCACCTTATTTGAGTGATATGCCTGTCATACCCAAAATTTCTTTTGAAAATCTGGAAGTAGCTTTCGCTTCTAAAAGCAATGCTGATCTCAGGAAAATGTACCTGATTTTTGCCACGCTGAACAATAATCTAATATCTGATCTTGGAATCGGGCTGGCAAATCTGGCGTTCAAACTCAAAATTCCTGTCAAAGGAATCATGAAGAAAACCATGTTTGGGCACTTCTGCGGGGGTGAAACCATCGCGGAAAGCATTCAGGCTTGTAAGCATTTGGCAAAATATGGAGTTCATTCCATTTTGGATTTATCCATGGAAGGAAAAGGGGATGAGGCAAGTTACGACGCTACCACGGAAGAGATTTATCAGACGATGGTCGAATCAGCCAAGACGGACTATATGCCTTTTGGTGTTTTCAAAGTAACTGGTTTGGGTGATTATCATTTGATGATCAAAGTTCAAGATGGCGAACAACTTAAAGGCGAAGAGTTAGCGGCATTTAACCGAATGAAAGCTCGGGTTGATCGGCTTTGCAAAACTGCGCATGATCTGGGATTGAAAATATTGGTGGATGCAGAAGAAAGCTGGTTTCAAAATGTAATTGACGAATTGGCCTACGAGGCCATGGAGAAATATAACAAGGAGCGATGCGTGGTGTACAATACGTATCAGATGTATCGGCACGATTCCTTGGAGCGATTGAAAAAATCTGCTGAGAAAGCTAAAGCCACGGGGTATTTCTTCGGAGCAAAACCTGTAAGAGGTGCATATATGGAAAAGGAGCGAGAGCGTGCTGAAGAAATGGATTACCCAGATCCAATTCAACCAAACAAAGCCGCAACCGATCGAGATTATGATGCAGCTATTTCTTACTGTGTTGAAAATGGAATTTACCTGGTTTGTGCCTCGCACAATGAGAAAAGCAATATGGATCTGACCAATTTGATGAATCTTCACGGAATCGATCCATCATCAGAGCGAGTCTATTTCTCTCAACTCTATGGGATGAGTGATAATATTTCTTTCAATTTGGCAAAAGCAGGATATCGTGTTGTGAAATACGTTCCCTACGGACCAGTGGAAAAAGTAATGCCTTACTTGACTCGACGTGCTTCAGAAAACACCTCAATTGCTGGACAAAGCAGTAGAGAGTTTGAGCTTATTAAACGGGAGATGAGGAGAAGGAGGAATAAGTGATCAGTGATCAGTGATGAGTCGTCACTGGCAGTAGTGTCAGGCTGAGCAGCTTGCCCGCCATGGCGGGAAGTCGAAGCCATTTTAAGTAAGAAGTAAAAAGTAAGTAGGGAGCAGTGAAGACCTTAATACGTGTCACCCTGAGCACCTTACCGAGGAGAGTCGGAAAGTACGAGGACCCTTCGACTCCGCCCAGGGTGACAAACCTAATTTCAAATATCGAATATCAAATTTCAAATCATAAAAATGCAACTTCTGAGCGAACAGGAACTCGAACGCAGAAAAGACCGGGAAGAATTAATGGCCCTAGGGATCAATCCCTATCCGGCTGAGTCTTTCCCAATCAACGTCAATGCGGAGGATATCCATAGAAACTACGAAAACAGAAAAACTGATTACAAGGACATCTCCATCGCGGGTCGTCTGATGAGTCGAAGAATCATGGGCTCTGCATCTTTTGCAGAGATCCAGGATTCCACCGGAATACTTCAGATCTACGTGCGACGTGATGATATCTGTCCAGACGAGGATAAGACTTTATACAACACGGTTTTCAAAAAACTACTTGGATTAGGTGATTTCATTGGGGTGAAAGGCTACATTTTCACTACCCAAACCGGTGAAATTTCCCTTCACGTCACAGAATTGAAGATTCTTTCCAAGTCTGTCAAACCACTTCCGGTAGTAAAAAGGGACGAGGAAGGAAACGTCTATGACGGATTCACTGATCCCGAACTTCGATATCGTCAGCGCTATGTGGATTTGACGGTGAATCCGGAAATCAAATCGACGTTTGTCACCCGTTCCAAAATCATCTCCAACATGCGTCGATACTTCGATGATCATGGTTGGCTGGAAGTGGAGACTCCGATATTACAAAGCGTTCATGGAGGTGCGGCAGCGAGACCTTTCTCAACGCATCACAATACACTGGACATGCCGCTTTTCTTAAGAATTGCCAATGAATTGTATCTGAAACGATTGATTGTTGGAGGTTTTGAAGGAGTCTATGAGTTTGGGAAGATGTTCCGAAACGAAGGCATGGACCGTACTCACAATCCTGAATTCACTTCCATGGAGATCTATGTAGCCTATAAAGACTACATCTGGATGATGGAGATGGTGGAAGAGTTGCTGGAGAAAGTGACCGATACCATCCATGGCAAGACTGTGGTGAAAGTTGGTGAGCGTGAGATTGACTTCGCTGGACCATACCGTCGGTTGACCATGTATGATTCGATCAAAGAATTTGCAGGAGTCGATGTGAGTGAACTGGATGAAGCGGGAATCAGACAAGTTTGTGTGGATCTGGGAATCCAGGTGGACAACTCCATGGGTCGAGGCAAGTTGATTGATGAGATCTTCGGTGACAAAGTCGAGGAGCATTTGATTCAACCGACCTACATCACAGATTATCCGATTGAGATGACGCCTTTGGCGAAAAAGCACCGCAGCAAACCAGGTTTGGTGGAGCGATTTGAGCTTTTTGTCAATGGAAAAGAAATAGCAAACGCCTACACCGAGCTCAATGATCCAATCGATCAACGAGAGCGATTTGAGGAGCAGTTGAAACTGGCAGCAAGAGGAGACGACGAAGCCATGGCGATGGATGAGGATTTCCTTCGAGCCTTGGAATACGGTATGCCTCCGACTTCAGGCTTGGGGATTGGTATCGACCGATTGACAATGCTTTTGACCAATAAAACCACGATTCAGGAAGTGCTTTTCTTCCCTCAGATGAGACCGGAGAAAAAGGCTGTAGAAATGACCGAAGACGAGAAAGTTATTTTTGAGCTACTCAACAAAAACCATCCTGCTTCACTTTCAGATCTGAAAACTCAATCTGGTTTAAGTGGAAAAAAATGGGATGTGTCCATGAAAGGACTTTCTCAAAAGGGAGTGGTGAAAGTGACCAAGGAAGGAGAGACACTGACTGTTGATTTGGTTTAAATTAAAAACCAAGACAAACTGATTTTGCCGCCGTGAGTGTTCCCACTCACGGCTTTTTTTATCGTTTATTTTTGAGGATTCCCGCAGATTTACACAGAATAAGTCGCAGATGATCGCTGATTTTCAACCATCGTAAGTTCCCGTTTACGCCGCTGTGAGTGTCTCACTCACAGCTATTTTAACAAGCAAAGTCAAAGTCTATTCGATTTCTTAAAACTTACAGCAATAACCTGTTTGCAAAAGGTGACTTGAAAAAAAAGAGTAAAACGCTTGAGTGATGACACTCACGTGGGCAAAAAGAAACGCCACAAAGGCGCAGCCACAAAAAAAACCGGAAGCGATTCCGGTTTTTTGTTTTAATAGGAAAATAATTTAGAGTAAAAACTCTTTAGGATCAAAATCCCGGAGTTTCCTGTTTCTGTTTTTCGGCATAACCAAAAACCTTCTGAAGCAGAGGTGAAGTTCGAGCTGAAATATTCTCTCTGATCTTTAATTCCTCTTTTGCAATCTCAAGAAAAAGCCCATCAATTGCTTTCTGCGTCACATATGCGGTCAAGTCTGTGTCCACTTTTTTCACCAAAGGAATTCGGTTGTACCGAGTCATCACATCGCTCCAGTATTTAGTGGCATCGACTTTTTTCAAGCTGGTATCGATGATCGGAGAGAATTTTTGAGACAGTGAAGAAGTCGTGCTTCCTTTGAAATACATGGTAGCGGCATTTTGCTCTCCGAGCAGAATATTTTGAACATCCTGAAAACTCATTTGCTTGATCGCATCGGTAAAGATTGGTTTGGCTGCTATAGCTGCATCTTCTGCAGCTCGGTTTAAGCTGGTAATTACTTGGTCACACATGGAACCTAATCCTATGGAACGAAGGGTGTTTTCCACGTTTTTTGCCTCTTCAGGAAACAGGATTTTAACATCCAGATTTCCCAAATAGCCATTTTCCAGCGAAAGCCGCTCTGCACTAATTCCGGTACCTTTCTCCAAAGCCTCTTTCAGGCCCATAGAAATCTCAGCGGTAGTGGGATTGGAATTTACTTGTTTGAGGAGGTCCGTGATTTGCGCGGTAGTACAACCAGTCTGGAGTAGGAATGCTCCAGTGAATATAATTCCAATGGAAAGTTTTTTGAATGAAAACATAGATTGATTTTTCGGTAATTTGCTAAAGGAACGAAATAACCGTGCCATTAGGTTTTTGGACTGCATATTAAATATCAATAACTCAAAATATGACACATACTTAATGCCTTTTGTTTTTTGAGCGCGGAAATAATTTAATTCTGAATTTCAGATGAATAGCCTATTGATTACGAATATTAAAATATTTTCAAATTTTTATTTTGAAATTCGTAATAAATATTCGTTTTTGTTGTAAAATTAGAAATCATGAATTTGCGCATAAATTCAGAGTTTGGAACGCTCAGAGCAGTCTTGATGCACCGACCGGGAAAGGAAATTGACCGACTTACCCCCTATAATAAAGAGTTCTTACTTTTTGAAGATGTTCCCTACCTGGAAGCCCTTCAAAAGGAGCATGACACTTTTTCAAATCTGATAAAAGAATCCACCGGAGCTCAAGTTTTTCAGCTGAGGGAATTGCTCATTCGCGTTTTATATGATGAAGAAATCCTTTTGAGACTGATGCGGGAGTCTTTGACCCGATCCGGGCTTTCGCATTTGGCGGAGGATATATTGGAAAGGTATTCCACAGCGGAATGTGCCGGTATTTTGACCGCAGGTCTTAAAATTCATGAACTCAAGCGGAAACTTCCAAAACTAAATCCAGGAGAACTTTTGGACTATGCCTTTGCAATACCACCATGTCCAAACCTTTATTTCCAAAGAGACCCGATGGCTTTGACTCCGGGCGGAATTATTTTTTCCTCTATGAAAATGGAAGGAAGGCAACGCGAAGCGGATTTGCTTCGAACGATTTTTGAAAATCACCCCGATTTCAAGGAACACGTCAATAAACTATATCCTATCAATGGTCATGACTCGCCTCCTAGTATTGAAGGGGGAGATGTGATCATCCTTTCCCATGAAGCCGTAGCAATAGGTAACTCAGAACGAACGGATGAAAAAGCGATTTATCATGCCGCCAAGGCCCTTCTGGCAGAAGGATCTGTGAAGCGAGTCTATGAAGTTCACCTTCCTCAAAAGCGTCAATACATGCATTTGGATACG
The DNA here is from genome assembly GCA_964441195.1 of uncultured Limnohabitans sp. GTDB lineage: Bacteria > Bacteroidota > Bacteroidia > Cytophagales > Cyclobacteriaceae > Algoriphagus. The sequence continues at coordinate 13,182 of CAYTXN010000024.1, read as the reverse complement.
GTATTCACCATCTTGGATGAAAACTTAGTTTTGACCTACCCTGATGCGATGAATGCCGTTTTGCAAACTTCACTTTACACCTTAAAAGAGAACAATGGAGAAAAAGTGACCATCAAACGGGAAGTCCTGAAAGAATCCTTGCTGACGGTTTTAGCTCGGGAAATTCAACATTTGGAAGTATTGCATACCGCCGACGGCAATCCGGATTATTCCATGCGAGAGCAGTGGTTTGATGGTGCCAATGTTTTTGCCATCGGTCCGCGTAGAGTGATTTCCTACAATCGAAATATTCATACCAACCGTGCGCTGAGAAATATGGGAGTGGAAGTTTTAGAAATTCCAAGTTCAGAACTCAGTCGTGGTCTCGGAGGTCCACGATGTATGACTATGCCGCTCAGCCGCGCACGAGTTTAAATTCAGAAAAATAAGATAACACTAAACAGAAAAACCTCAACTCTTCAAAACTCCCAACTTCCAGACTCCCATGCTTCCTAACCTCCCAACATCCTTCACTCCTAAAAATCAAAGAATGTTCTCCTTCGTGACACTTTAAGATCCTGAAGGATGCTTGATTTGACTCGAATATCAATGTTGTACGAGGTAAATCTCCCAAAAGGCACCCAATTGACATTCATCTGCCAGCAGTGCAGATCACGGGCAATTCCGATCATCGTTTGAGTGATAGCGGCAGCCTGGACGTCGTAACCGGTATTGAAATTAATTTTCCATTTTTCAGAAATGGACAAATCTCCGCTCAGATTTAAAGTTTGGGTGATATTCTTGTTGTTATTGATTTGCCTCGAATAGGCAAGATTGTAACCCACGGTCATATTCCAAGGGATATCCCAATCGATGTATTGGCTTGGATCTGAAACGATCCTGTTAATTTCGTTTTGGGCAAACTCATCCATCACGCCTCCCCGCTGAATAAAATCCTGCGTCAATTCATCTCGAACTTCACCTGGATTTTGGCCGCTACGGGGATTTATCGAGGCATTCATATTCAAAGACGCATTTCGGATCATGCCGATTCCTTGCCCATTTTTCCATGCGAACTGATTGATGCTTCTAAATGTGGAGGTTCCAGTTTCCTGAACTGTCTCCTGCACAGCATATGGATCGATGTTGCTTGTCAAGTTGACTGAAAGCTTGCGATCAAAGAAGCTCGTACGTGCTGAAATCTGCAATGGAGAAAGCTGGAAGGAGTCGGCAGCAAAATTGTATGAGGTGTTGATGTTGAAAGACTCCAAAAGCGGGATTTTCTTTGTGGCATTTTCACTGGTGCTGTCTTTGGCGTTTAAGATTTTTGCCTCAAGTACATTTCGAATTCCGATACTCAAAGCTCGCGATTCACCTAAAGGAGCGCCGCTATAAACAAAGCCTTGATGTCTGGAAAATCGCTGAATTCTACCCGTATTGTCTACCTGAATATCTTGGTAATATCCAAAAGCAGGATCCGAAAAATCCGGTGTATAGTTAAAAGCAAAAGTTGGAGCAATATGATGGCGGATGGTCTGGATTTTACTACTTGGCTTGAAGTTGTAAAATCCGTAGAAATTGGTGTTCATCGCAAACGATGTGTTGTAAAACCCAACTCGATTGAAACCATTTTCGATAATTCGATCTACCCGTTCTTCAGTGGGGTTGTAGTAATAATTGATTCGTTGCAAATACCACAGTTCGTTGTAATTAACTGATGCAGTTCCGGTGAAATAGTTGAATAGTGTAAAGTTGGAGGATAGCGGAATGGTGTTTCTGGCTCCGTTTGTGGCATTTTTTAATAGAAGACTGAAATTGTCCACACTGAAAGGAATGGTAGTTGGCCTGTTGCCTACCTCAGGATTATTCACTCCCAATTGCTGTTGAACCCGATTTGAGATCGTGTTTTGCATGTTGAAATTCCAGGCAATGTTCAAGGTCTTCAACGGCTCAAACTTCACATTTCTGAATGGATTCTGCCGGTTCATATTCACTGCAATAGTCGGAAGATCCAGTCTAACCTCTCCGGTTTGCACACTTTGTGAATGCCTGAAATTCGCCGACATGGAAAATGGAGTTCCGGCAAATTGCTTCGAATAAGAAATATTCGAACTCAAATCAGCGGTGACATTATTGGTGAAATTATTCACGTTGACCACGTTATTGAAATAGCTGGTCGAACCCGCATTTACTGAGGCGGAAAATTTACCAGTGCCTCGTGAGATTGGTGAATGATTCCATTGAACTCGAAAGGTATTGTAGTTGATAGGGTTTAGCTCTGTTTCAGGGCTAACAAATTTTTGGAAGTCAACATTAAATCCTCCGCTATACCGATAGCGCTTGGTGTAAACAGCCTGAGATTTCAGGCCCCAGCCACCCTTGGAATAAATGTCAGAAGTGATTCTAGCGTGGATATAGTCATTAATGGCAAAATACCACCCAAGGTCTCTTAATGCTAAACCACGACGCTGTTCCTTAGAATAAGAAGGGAAGATAAGTCCCGACGCCTTTTCTTCCGGAGTATCAGGGATGATTCCGAAGGGTAGTCCAAGTGGTGTTGGAATTCCATTGAAATAGAGGTTGAAAGGACCAGAGACGACTTGTTTCCCCGGGATGGATTTAATTTTATTGGAAGAAATGTGCCAATGTGGCTTGGTGAGTTTACAGGTCGTATAGTAGCCATGGTCTAGATAAATACTCCCGTCATCATCTTTTTTGATCGTTTCTCCCCGCAGAACGCCATCTTGTTGCTCTGTGACTACATCTTTGATGATAGCTTTTTGAGATTTGAAGTTGTACCGCATTTCCTTACGGATTTCGTAGGATGTTCCTTTATCCGTGAAAAAGGGATTTCCAGCCATCACTCCAAGGGTATCGGTGACTCCTGTGGCGTAAAGCTCGGAATTTGCCCAGTCGATTACGATCCGGTCGGCCTCCAATTTCATTTCACCATATTCAAACCAAGCGTTTTTATAGAGGTAAACTTTATTTTCTATAAAATCGGTAATGATGCTATCCTCAGCGAAATAGAGAATATCTGTTTGAATATCGCTTGTGGGCATCATTTTTGCCGAATCAAGATTTATCAAAGTGTCTTGCCTAGCAGCAAGGGTATCAGCAAGTGGTAGGGTACGGGAAGGCGGGGTCAAAGTGTCCGGAGCAATTAGGACTTTTTCCCGAGGTGGCTGAACAGGTCGCTGAGCCAATGCGAGTTGAGGGGTAATACAAAGCCCTGAAAGGAGTAAAAAAAGGATTCTGAGACCCGACACTGTTGCTTGCGCTTTGTTTAATTTGGTTGAAATTTTGCGTAAAGTTAATTCGATTGCCCTCATGGAACGGTTCAATAACAAAAAAATTCTCTTAAGTTTTCTTATAGCGATTCCCTTTTTCTTTGGTGGATTTATCCCCAATGAAACGATGATGCCGGCATTTAGGATGAAAAAAATCGTTTTAGATGCAGGCCATGGTGGAAAAGATCCCGGAAATATCGGGTCTAAGGCGAGGGAAAAAGATATTAACCTCGCTGTCACACTGCTAGTTGGGAAGTACATCAAAGAAAATATGCCTGAGGTCGAAGTGATCTACACTCGGGATGATGATAGCTTTCCAGCATTAAAAGAGCGACCCAATATCGCTAATATCAACAAGGCCGACTTATTTGTTTCGATACATTCTAATTCTGCACCGAATAAATCCGCTTTTGGCACTGAGACTTTTGTGATGGGTACTAAATATATCGAAGCGAACTTTGACATCGTAAAGCGGGAAAACTCAGTAATATTTCTAGAAGAAAATTACAAAGAAGAGTATGAGGGATTTGATCCCACTTCTCCTGAATCTTACATGATTTTTAATTTGACACAAAAAGCCTTCATCGGAAACAGTATTTCCCTAGCAGACCAGATCGAAACGCAATTTAGAGATCGAGTGGGAAGAAAAAGCCGTGGTGTAAAGCAAGGCCCATTTTATGTGCTTTGGACTCCTTCGATGCCAAGTGTTTTGGTGGAGCTGGGATTTTTATCCAATACAGAAGAAGAAAAATTTCTAATGAGTCAAGCTGGCAAAGAATACATGGCTTCAGCCATTTACAGATCAATTAAGGATTATAAGGAGCAAATTGAATCCAATTAATTCCTAAAATTATCAAAAGCATTCAGGCCCTTTTCCGTGAAGAAAAGGGCTTTTCTGTATCTTGCTTTTCAAACTTCCTTAGTAAAAAAGGAGTTTTAATCTTCATAAACCCAAATTGACTTATAGATTCCCACATGGAAACAAACAACCCGACTTTTCAAGATTTAATCCTAAAACTAGCCTCCAAAACTTCAGATGTAAAACTCGGGGGAGGCCAAAAAAGAATCGACTCCGAGCACGAAAAAGGCAAGTTGACAGCGAGAGAACGAATTGACTATTTGATTGATAGCGATTCAAGATTTTTAGAAGTTGGCACATTTGCGGCCGATGGAATGTATGAGGAGGAGGGAGGCTGTCCTTCCGCAGGAGTTGTAACTGGAATTGGCTATGTAAGTGGACGAATGTGCGTCATTGTTGCCAATGACGCCACAGTGAAAGCTGGAGCTTGGTTTCCAATGACTGCAAAAAAAAACCTTCGTGCACAGGAAATCGCCATGGAAAATTTCCTTCCGATCATCTATCTCGTGGATAGCGCTGGAGTTTTCCTTCCTATGCAGAATGAGATTTTTCCGGACAAAGAACATTTCGGTCGTCAATTCAGGAACAATGCAAAAATGTCCGCCCTAGGCATCGTTCAAATCGCTGCGATCATGGGAAGCTGCGTGGCAGGTGGAGCATATCTTCCCATTATGTCTGATGAAGCGATGATTGTGGATAAGACAGGATCGATTTTTCTTGCAGGATCATACCTTGTCAAAGCTGCAATTGGGGAAAATGTGGACAATGAAACTCTTGGAGGGGCAACGACGCACTGTGAAATCTCTGGAGTCACTGACAATAAGTACGACTCTGACCAAGAATGTTTGGATGCTATTCGAAAGATTTTTGGGACTTTGGGAGAAAATCAAAAAGCTGGATTTGATCGGATTGAAATCAAGGTGCCTGGTATTCCTGAAGAACAACTCCTGGACATTTTCCCAATGGAAAGGGTGAAGCCTTATGACATGCTGGATGTGATTGCAGGGATAGTAGATGGAGGTGAGATTGACGAATACAAAAAAGACTACGGAAAAACCCTGATCTGCGGAACCGCTCGAATAGAAGGTTGGGCAGTGGGAATCATAGCGAATCAGCGGAAAATCGTCAAAACTGCAAAGGGCGAAATGCAAATGGGCGGAGTGATTTATTCTGACTCAGCAGATAAAGCTGCACGATTTATCATGAATTGCAATCAACGAAAAATCCCCTTGGTATTCTTTCAGGATGTCAGCGGTTTCATGGTGGGTAGCAAAGCGGAACATGGCGGAATAATTAAGGATGGAGCAAAAATGGTCAATGCCATGGCAAATTCAGTCGTGCCGAAGTTTACCATTGTTCTTGGGAATTCATACGGTGCAGGCAATTATGCCATGTGTGGCAAAGCTTACGATCCTCGCTTGATTTACTCCTGGCCAACTGCGCAAATGGCAGTGATGTCCGGTGCTGCAGCCGCTAAAACCTTGCTCCAAATCAAAGTAGCTTCACTCAAAAAGAAAGGAAAAGTAATTTCCCCCGAAGATGAGACTCAGCTATTGGATGAAATCACCAACAAATACAATGAGGAGTTGAGCCCGTACTATGCGGCCTCAAGGCTGTGGGTGGATGGTGTGATTGATCCGCGTGAGACACGCAAGGTCATCAGCATGGGAATCGAAGCTGCAAATCATTCGCCCATTACAGAAAGATTTAACTTAGGTGTGATTCAGACTTGATCTTTTAGTATCTTAAAGTAAGCCAATAAAACATGGAAGAACTGACACCCGCCCAACTAGACGCATTGGTTTCATTGCTTGATGATCCTGATATGGAAGTGAAAAATCACGTCAGGGACAAAATATCATCATTGGGTGCGGAGATAATTCCATTTTTGGAGCAAAAGTGGGAGACTAGCTTCAACCCCGAAATCCAGAAAGAAATCGAGGAGCTGGTTCATGATTTACAGTTTTCGCTTGTCAAAACTAGGTTTGCAGAGTGGCGGGATACCGAAGATCGAGACTTGTTAACTGGGCTTTGGATTCTGAATACTTACCAGTATCCTGATTTGGAGTTTGAAAAGCTGAATGCTGAAATGCATCAGATTTATTTTGAAGTTTGGACTTCTTTTAAAAGTGATCTTCAGCCCTATGATCAGGTGAAAATCATCAATAATGTGCTGTTCAATACCCTGAGGTTTTCCGCAAACACCAAGAATTTTCATTCTCCTGCCAACAGTATGCTGGCTTCTGTTTTGGATTCGAAAAAGGGGAATCCGATAAGCCTCTGTGCGATTTATCTCTTGGTGGCCAAAAAATTGGGTCTGCCTATCTACGGAGTAAATTTGCCTAACCTTTTTGTTCTGACTTATAAATCAGCCGATATTACCTTTTACATCAATGCCTTCAACAAAGGCCTGACCTTCAGTAGAAAGGATATTTTAAATTATCTTGAACACCTCAAAATCGAACCCAAAGAATACTTTTTTGAGCCCTGTGCACACCTGGATATTATTCTCAGATCCTTACGAAATCTTGGCAATGCCTTTGAAAAACTGGGTGAAGCCAATAAAGTTGAAGAAGTAAAGGAAATGATTGCGATTCTTGAAATCGAGCATGACCCAAAGCGACACACAGGGGGATGATTATAATTCATGCGAGATTCTCCCGAAGAAAAATCGGGACAGGCTATGTGGCCTTTAAAAATCAATAAGATCGGACATTACAACCTACGGCACGAACTTGACCCGGAGTGGTACTTTCTCCTCTTAAAATCTGATTTAAAGCACGTTCCAAATGTCTTTCGCTCACAGCTGTTTCGGATTGAGGGTTATTGTCAATTGCCCCACGATAAGATATTTGCAATCCATTTTCACCAGGTGTTAAAACGATGATCTCAGGAATTTTTGTGATGCCAAAAACTTTGGTCCAAGCCTGTCCTGCATCGATGAGGTAAGACATGTTCATGCCACTTTGATCGATATAATTTCGAAGCGGAGTTTGCTCAGCTTCTGAGGTTCCAACCTCCGGATTAATCAAAGCAAAGCCGATTCCTTGATTTTGAAAGGTGGTTTTGAGGGCTTTGATCCGCGATTCATACAATTTTGCAAATGGACAATTTAAGCTATGGAAGATCAGCACGAATCCCTTCCCACTAGTCATGGAGCCTAGTGTCATCGTTTTGCCGGTGACTCCATCAATTGCAGTTAGTTCATTAAGATTTTGTGCTGTGGAGGTCCAAATCAAACCAAGACTCAGAATAAATAGTATTGCTGCTTTTTTCATTTTTTCACCAGATCGTGTAGGTCAAAATCACATTTTCCAATCTCCTCACATCTACGGTATAATGATGGTCTGCAAAGTCCGTTCCCCTAATTTTTCCTTTGATTTTCTCAGCATCGATTCCGAAGGGTTCGAGTAGGATATTTTCGCGAAAAGAAACTCCTCTTTTCCCCTGACATTTGAAGATAGATTCCTTGGCAGACCAGGCCATGGTGTAGTGGATGGGGTCTTTTTCAAGAAAATCCAATTCGGAAGGATCCAGGAATCGAAAACCGATTTTCAGTATTTTTTCCCGAACTAAATCCATATCGATTCCCACGGGTTGCTCACGATGGAAAATAGCTCCGGCAAATCCCGGGGTATGAGTTAGTGAGACATAGCCCTGACCATTCATGGCTTGAGATTTTCCATGCTCGTCCTTGAAAAATCCCGGATATGGCACTTCCAGAGCTCTCAGCGCATCATAGATAGCTAGTCTGGCTGTTGCCCATTCGTTTTTTTTATCGGAATGTGAAATATTAGCGAAGGACAGTTTTTCTCTGAAACTTAAGAATTCCAAGGAATGATTCTCCTCCGACTCGATAATCTTCACAGCTAGGGCCGTTGAAGAATCAATTTTTTCTATTTTTGTTTGCATAGGCCAAAAGGGCGCCGCTGAGTGATCGTCTAATATATGGTAAAAATCCAAGTTAATAAATTACAGACCCTGACTGGTCACAACGACTGCATCTATGCGCTGACAGAGGGAAGCGATCCGAGATTTTTTTACACGGGTGCAGGAGATGGTATGGTCGTAGAATGGGACCTTGATCTTCCCAAAGACGGGAAGCTAATCGCCAAGTTGCCACATTCAGTTTATGCCCTGACAGTTGATAGAGAGCGAAACCTGTTGGTTATTGGACATAATTTCGAAGGAATTCATGTGATTGATCTGAATGAAAATAAAGAGATCTGGAATCTCAAAATGACCGATCAAGCCATTTTTGATATCAAAGTTTTTGGAAATGAAATTTTTGTAGGGACCGGTGATGGTGTCCTTGCAGTCATAGATGTTGAGGAGCGAAGTGTTAAAAAACACATTAAACTCAGTTCAAAAAGTATTCGTGTCATGTCAATTGCCGCTGAGAAAAGACAGTTGGCACTGGGATTAAGTGATCATTCGATCAAAATTCTTGACTTATCGGATAATTTTAAGCCCTTAGCTAATCTGGTAGGCCATACCAACTCGGTTTTTGCCTTGAATTTTTCTCCTGATGAAAAACATCTTGTATCTGGCGGAAGAGATGCCCACATGAAATTTTGGGAATCGGAAAATTACACCCTGTCGGAAAGTATCGTGGCACATATGTATGCCATTAATTATTTATCTTTCAAAGAAGACGGAAAGTACCTCGTGACCTGCTCGATGGATAAGTCCATCAAGGTTTGGGATGCAGAAAATTATAAATTAATGAAGGTCATTGACAAAGCGAGGAATGCTGGTCATGGTACCTCCATCAACAAAGTGCTTTGGAGCACTTATTCGGGTCAGGTAATTTCGATTTCTGACGACCGTACCATTTCCATTTGGCAAATTGAAGAAGAAAATTTATGAAATCGAGCATGTCTCAAGCGTTATACGGAGGAATTATTATCTGTCATGCGAAGATTCCATGTGACCGATAAAATCAAATTATAAACACATGAAATCGAGCATGTCTCAAGTATTACACAGTGAAACGATGATCTCCTATGCGAAGATTCCATATGGCCTTAAAGAAAAAATTATATTCATATGAAATCGAGCATGTCTTTCCCTAACCCCAATGGAATGAAGAACTCCCATGCGAAGATTCCATGTGGCCTTTAAAAAACACATTATAATCACATGAAAATATCACCAACCGCCATTAGGCAAAAAGCATTTGAGACAGCTTTCAGAGGCTTCGAGAAGAAGGAAGTTTCCATGTTTCTGGAAGAAATGAGTGTGGTCATGGAGCAGATCAATCAGGAAAACTTGGATCTGCGAAGTAAACTTCAACAAGTAGAATCTGAAGCCAAAAGACTCAAAGATGTCGAAGATTCGCTTTTCCGAATGCTTAAGACTGCCGAAGATACAGGCGCTGGAATAATCACTGAAGCAACAGAAGCAAGGGATCAAATTTTAGCTGAATCCCATTCACTGGCAGAAGAAACTACCCTTCGAGCAAACCAGTATGCGGACAAAACAATAAAGGAGGCTGATAAGTATGCCGAGCAAACTATCAAGGAAGCAAATCAAATCCTTCAAAGCGCTCAGAAACAGGCAGAAGATCAAGCCAAAATTATCACTTCGGCAGCCGAGGCAAAAGCTAAAGAAACCATCAAGGAAATTCGCGAAAGCATGCAAAGTCTCGTAAGAAGTTATGATGGTTTGCTGGATCAGCGGGAGGCTTTGGTGAAAAGCTTGAAGCGGCTTTCTCAGGACGCCTTGAATCAAATCGATCTATCGGATGCACACTTTTTCCGCATCGACGGCAAAGCCTATCAGCGTGCCATTGATGAACTGAGTCGATCCAGTCATTTTTCAGTGGCAAATATCGCTGTTCTTGCCACACAGGCTGAAGCACCTGTCAATGCCGAGCCCGAAGAGCAGTTTGAAGAAGATATGTCTACCGCAACTCTTGACGAAGAAACCATGGAAACTGTCGAGGCGCTGCAGCATGAACTGGAAGAGCAAGGAGAGATTCCTGTAGAAGATGTCCAAGAAGATCAAGAGCTTGAATTGGATGAAGAAGAGGAGCCAATTGTCGATGAGGCACTTCCGGTAGTTGAAGATGATGTGATGGAGGAAGAGGAAATCGAAAAAGAAGAAGTAAAGCAGGAAATTCCAGTTCAACCGAATCCAAACCCTAAAAAGGAGAATTCGGAACCTGAGGATCTGAAGAAATCTTCAGGGTCATTTTTTGATCAATTTGACTGATGGGGAAAGTTTCACTGGAAGGGATCGAATTTCACGCTTACCACGGTGCTTATCCGGAGGAGTCGATTTTAGGAAATCGATTTACTTTAGATTTGGAGTTGGAAACGGATTTTAAAGAAGCCATGCTCCACGATAGCTTGAAGGACACGGTGGATTATGCCAAATTGTATCAGCTCATCAAAGCACGTATGGATGTGAAAGTGAAGCTTTTGGAGCATCTGGGTCACCGGATTGTTTCCGATATTTTAGTTGCTTATCCCAAAGTGAAATCTGTCCGACTTACGTTGAAAAAACATCATCCTGCACTTGGAGGAATCGTGCAGTACTCGGCTGTTACGGTTTGTTTCCCTGAAGATTTCGCTTAAAAATATCCATGTACAGTCGATCAGAGGCTTCGAAGATCAGGGCTGAATTTTGGATCACATTTGGGCAATACATGAAACCGGTCCCTAATGCTGAAGGAAGACGAATCAATTGGCCCAATTACCGGACGGGAGTGAAGCATATTTATTTCAGGATGAAAGCGGAGTCGAATTTCGCATCAATTGGAATCGAAATCGCGCACAAAGACGAGGAATTGCAGGAATTGTTTTTTATGCAATTCAAAGAGTTGAAAAATCTCCTGAAAAACACACTAGAGGAGGATTGGGACTGGAAGTTACATGCGGTAAATGAAGTCGGTCAGCCGGTATCCAAAATCGAAAAAGTACTTCCGGGAGTCAATGTGATGGAGGAATCAGATTGGCCTGAAATCATTGCATTTCTTAAACCTCGAATCATCGCATTGGACGAGTTTTGGGATAATGTGAAGGCGGGGTTTGAGGATTGAAAAATTTTCTATTTCTCTTTTTACACATAAAGTTTCCATTTTTTGGAAACTTTATGTGTATAATTATGTTATGAATATTATAGAGGTCTCGACCGGTAAAACTTACCCAATAGAAATTTTACCTATTGGAAAGTTAGATTACCGATTCTTGTCAAAATCGAGGTATTTCTTCGATTGGAAGAAAGAAAGCAAGGAAGAGGTGTTCAAATTGGTCATAAAAGGACAAAATGATATTTTGGGCTTAGTATCAATAGAAAGAATCCCTTCTGAGTGGAGGATTCATATAAAGCTTCTTACCGTATCTAAAGAAAATTCAGGCAAAGAGAAGGTTTTTGAAAATATCGCTGGAAACCTGTTGGCCTACGTTGGCAAAATTGCAGTCGGTGACTTTGGAGAGTTGGCTTGTATTTCACTTAAACCTAAAAGTTCGATTGCTCAGCATTATATCAACAAATACTATATGAATGTTACGGGATTGACTTTGAGCTTGGAAGTACCTCAATTAATTAATTTGATTAACCAATATGATCATGACTGATAACGAAAAAAATATTAAGGTTGACTTCGAATACGGGGTTGATTCCAGATATCAGACCACTAAAGAAAGACAGAACGATTCTATTGCTCTGATGCAATCTCGTTTGGAGAGAATGAAGAATGTGTCCAAAGAACAGATCCTTCAAGCTAAACTCTTGCAATTGAAAATTAAAATGGAAAATTACCTTAAAGAGCCAGTTTTTGACAAACAAAATCATTTTGCACAATTTCTAGAAACGTATGTTGATGCAATCTATCAGCGGCGAAGTGAGTTTGCAAAGGACATGAATATTACGCCAGTGTTCCTAAGTAAGGTGATAAATAACCATCGGGAACCTAAAGAAGAGTTCATCTTAAAATTGATGATTCATTCTGAAAAAGTGTTCAGAAACCTAGGAGGGTTTCATAAGAAGACTTGGTATCAAGTTTATTACCACAAAAAGTTATGCGATACATTATCGAATCAGGATAAATGGAGACCTAAAATTGAAAGTCAAGTAACAGTTACTGAATTGATTGGAGAATAGCTGGGTATTATGGGAGAAGGATTATTATATCCTCTTTTCAAAGCATTTCATGGAAAAGGCTTTTAGAATTTAGAAGGCCTTTTTGGTAAACTTAAATTCTGCTAAAGTCTTTTCCCCATTCTCAGTCAAAGCCAACTGGTAGACCATCTCGTCTCCAATTCGCTCGATGGTCAATCCGTCAAACCAAACCTTATTTCCCGTTAATTCGATCAGTTTAAAAATCGTCCATTCTTCTTTTTCTTCCCAGCCGCTAAGGTCTGGATTGAAATGTTTCAGTTTCATGGAAATGCTTTCCCCCTCCTGCATCAAGTTCATAAACTCGGAGAAAACTAATTTTCCACCATCCCAAAAACGAAACGTTCCAATCATGTGACCATCCACAGAAGGCATCCAAACTTCTTCACATTCTCCACCCAAACCAGGTCCAGTCCAATAACCAACCATCCAATTGAGATCTTCCACGTTCCCCTTTCCAGGTAATTGATCGAGTTCAAGTTGACGGACTTGTGCAGATAAGAAATGACTAAATGTCAGAAAAACAGTGACAATGAATAAAGCCTTCATATACATGTGATTGAATACTTGAAGATAAAAAAAATCAGCTATCGTGCCGCTTTGGAATATCCGGATTGATGAAAGTAAAGCCTCGCGCCTCATCTCCGTCAAAAAAGTCAATCTGCATTCCCATCAAAAACATGTAGTGTTTTTTCTCAATCAAAACAGGAATTCCATCGATCTCAAACTGCTGATCCTCAGCTTTTGGCCGATCAAAACCCAAGGCATAGGACATTCCTCCGCAGCCTCCTCCTTTGACCCCAACTCTCAAAAAGTAGTCCGTAGGAATGTTTTTGGTAGCCATGATGTGCTTGATTTCAGCTTCGGCCTTGTCTGTGATGGAAATGGGAATCAGCATGCGGGGAAAATCAATTTTTTGGGGTTTTGGTT
>CAYTXN010000023.1:12423-20599 GCA_964441195.1 uncultured Limnohabitans sp. | reverse complement strand
TGCCGTTTTTACGCAGCGAGAAATCTGTAATTTATTTTTACTTAATAACACCTTTTTTACCATCAAGTCCCTATTGATCTATTCTCGTTTTTCCCTCGAAAATCACCCCCATCTGTGACTTTTGTCATCGTATAGGGCTGTGGTTTGGACTAGCTTTAGTTCAGTAATCAGGAATGAATTATTGAAACGATAAAATTCGAAATCATGCAAAAAAATATAGGAGGTACCGATAAGGTCATCAGATTACTTGCAGCGGTAGCCTTGATCGTGCTTTATTTCACAGGAATCATTACAGGAACATTAGGAGTTGTTGGGTTGGTAATTGCAGCGATATTGTTGTTGACAAGTTTGGTGAATTTTTGTCCGCTTTATGCGCTCTTAGGAATTAAGACATGTAAAGTTTAGACTTCTTAGTCTGAATCATAGACAATTGATAGTGCTTTCAAAATTAGGGAAAGGCCGAAGGCGATTGCTTTCGGTTTTTTTATGCTTTATGAAAATCGGTACGGACTTCTTTAATTTTTTTGTTAAATAGCCATAGCAAACCCAAACAAGTACCAATCACTATGAAGTCGAGCATGACTCAGAATTTCACACAGAGATGTGATTTTCCGAAATGCGAGATTCCATTTGGTCTTTTAAAGAAAAATATAAGCATATGAATCGTAGAAGAGAATTTTTGAAATCAACCGGATTGGCAGGTTTAGGCCTATTTGGTGTAGGCAATGCCTTTGCTGAAGATTTTCAAGTCTTACCCCATGAAGCAAAATATGGCGCCTCACGAATGCAAACCTTCAACATGAGTGGTTTTGCAGCGCCAAAAATTGAAACTGTGCGTGTGGGAATAGTGGGGTTAGGACAGAGAGGCCCTGGTGCAGTAAATCGCCTGAGCAAAATTGAGGGGGTTGAGATCAAAGCACTCTGTGATCTACTTCCTGAACGAGCCGAAAAAGCTAAAAAATCGTTGGAAGGGACTCCTCATAGTCCAGAGTTATATTCCGGAAGTGCTTATGCCTGGAAAAAAATGTGTGAGCGAACGGATTTGGACCTCATCTACATCGCAACTCCTTGGGATTGGCATGTACCCATGGCAGTTTTTGCTATGGAAGCGGGGAAACATACCGCGGTGGAGGTTCCTGCCGCACGTACTTTAGACGAATGCTGGCAACTCGTCGAAACATCCGAACGAACCAAGAAACATTGTATGCAGCTGGAAAATTGCTGTTACGATTTCTTTGAATTGATGACTTTAAAAATGGCACGAGAGGGGTTCTTTGGCGAGGTGCTGCATGTTGAGGGGGCTTACATTCATGATTTGCTTTCCCATAATTTTCAGAAGGAGAATGGCTATCAAGATATGTGGAGATTAAAGGAAAACTATAGAAATGGAAACCTCTATCCGACGCATGGTCTAGGTCCGATCTGCCAAATACTAAATGTAAATAGAGGCGATCAAATGGATTTCCTTACTTCAGTTTCTTCCAATGACTTTCAGATGAAAGCAAGAGCACAAGAACTAGCAGAAGAGGATGCTTTTTGGAATTCCTATGCAGAAAAGAATTATCGTGGGAATATGAATACTACTGTGGTTAAGACTAAGAAAGGAAAAACCATCATGATTCAGCACGATGTGACTTCACCTCGTCCCTATTCCCGACTTCACGTGGTCAGTGGAACTGAAGGCTATGCGCAAAAGTACCCTGATCAAAAAGTCTCTCAAGGCCATAGTTGGTTGAAAGAAGAGGAAATGAAGGACCTTCAGACAAAATACACACCTGAAATAGTTCAGAAAGTCGGAGAGCTGGCCAAGCAAATTGGTGGTCACGGCGGCATGGATTTTATGATGGACTGGAGGCTGGTAGATTGTCTTCGAAATGGACTTCCACTTGATCAGGATGTTTATGATGCCGCACTTTGGAGCAGTATTACTCCGCTTAGTGAATGGTCTGTTGCCAATCGATCTAATTCAATTGATATCCCTGATTTTACTGGAGGACATTGGAAAACAAACAAGCCTGTAGCAATTACCCTTGAAGGTGGTGGGACGACCAAGGTGAGAGTTTAGAAGCACTAGATCAAGTTTCAATTTTCAAATTCAATGATCAAGTGTCAAGGATGAGGCTAGTCCTTTTTCGGAGGCTTTGGTCAAGAACTTTAATGACCTTAATTTTCTAAATGGTTTAAAATCAATGTAGTCGAAGATCAATTTTCAATTTCAATGATCAAGTGGCAAGGATGAGGAAAGCGTATGGCTTAAAACAAAAAGGGAGGCGATTCGCCTCCCTTTATTATTTTTTCGTAAGCGCTCGGCTTACCGTTTCTTTAAGCTTTTCTGAATCATCCTTTATTCCAGTCAAATCCAAAATGGCTACTCGTCTGAAATCAATGGGATGGCTTTCGCTTTGTAGTGAAATGTATCCTTCCTTCAACAGCTTTCCCTCAATCTTCACTGCTTCATCTACAGGGTTTACGTTTCCACCACCAATCTGAGGGTTGAAATAACTGATGACAGTATCGCGTCCAACCAAATGATGTACCTCTTCATCGCCCATGACGATAAAATTGGCCTGCACCCATTGATCTCCGTGATAGGTTTGAGATGTTGAATTGAAACAATGTGGGGTAAAAAGTGTGTCTGCCATCACCACGTTTGTTCCTGGAGTGCAGAGATTGCAAGTGCTGCGTTGATCTGCGCCATTCCCACCGAGAAATTGTGCCTCAATCGAGATCGGGAAATCCTGGTCTTTGAGCATGGTTTTCGGGTCTTGGGAGTGAAGCATCGCTCCGCTATTTCGCAACGCCCATCCTTCTCCTCCAGGACATTGTTCACCAACAAATCGATACTCCACTTGAAGGAGGTAATAAGAGAATGGTTCTTTATAGAATATATGACCGTATTGTTGGTCAAATTGATCGTATCCGTCATATCGGACTTGCATCATACCATCTTCTACTCTGAATGTATTTGCGAAATTTTCGCCCACTTCATGGGTCCGGATTTTAACCGTCCAATCATTGAGGTCTTCGCCATTGAAAAGGTCTTGCCAATTGGCTTCATTCTCAGCAGGAGTACAGTTCCAAAGCAGGACAATACCACCTAAAACTACCCATCTGGCCAATGTAATTAATTTCATTCTTCTTCTTTTTTTATCCTGAGAACTGCCCATACTGGAAAATGATCCGAGAATGTAATGTGAGTTAATACTTTGTATTCCACTAATTCAAACTTTCTTGAGTCATACCATATGTAATCAATTCGTGCACCACTGTCCAGACTACCGTAGGTATTTTGCAGATCGGCCGCAACAGCACCTGCTTCTTTCCAATAATCTGGAATCGTACTGTACTCGGGTGAATCAGGAGTGAAATTGAGATCTCCAACCCAGACTACAGGTTTATCAAGTGAATCTGCGTAAGAAAGGATAGAATCCAATTGTGCAATCCTATTAGCTTCAAACTCATGGCAAAGATGTGTTGCGCCAAAGTAGAATTCTTGGAGGGTCTTGAGTTCAGCTTTTACCCAACCTATAGCTCTGGGCTCGCCTCCCGCTGGATTTGGGAGCTTTACTGTATGATAATTTGATCCTTTTTTGACTAGAATTCCTTCACCATAAGCTCCACTGTCGTATTCCATCGCTTGGGCAAAATATCCCTTGTATCCGGTCTCTCTAGCAAGATTTTTAATAAAATCAATTCGTTCGCCATAGATACCAGCAGACCGAGAAGTCATGCTATCCACCTCCTGAAGGGCAATTACTTCTGGTTGGATTTGAATAAGTAGATTAGCTAGCTCTCCCAAATTGGGAGAAGTAGGTTGATCTGCACGCTCACCGTGAAGGATATTGAATGTTAAAATTTTTATTTCTTGAGCAGAAAGTGGGATTGCAAGAAAAAAACTCGCAATCCATGCGAAGAAAAATTGCTTCATTCTCAAATGTATTAAAATGTACTTTACCCTCGCATTCAAATTTGATAAAGGGACAAAGAAATTTTCAACAATTATTTCTTTTCCAAAATCTCCGTATACCGTCTTGGAGGCCGTTCTTGGTATGGATTCGAATTGCTTTCAAAAATTTATGTTTTAATTGAAGATGAAATCATGAAGTGATTACCGCATTTTATGTTCATCATTTCCACTTTTAACCTTATGAAATCGAGCCAGGGGCAGACAGGCATGACGAAGATGTCACACAATGGCATGATTATAGGCCCTGCGAGATTCCTCGCGATAGCTATTGGGATGGCCTTTAAAAAGAAAATTATAAGCACATGAAACTCTTGAAAATTTTTCTTGTGATACTCCTTGGTCTTCTGCTTTTAATTATTGTGGGAGTCTATTGGGGTAAAACTTGGATTAATAATAATCTTGAATCTGTGATAAATGCCGGTCCTGACCGGAAATACAACTTCAACTTTGATCAGGTGGAAGTTGATTTGTTCAAAATGGCTATCCTTATCAATGATGTTAAAATCACTCCTATGGGCGAACAGGAGGGTGTTTTTGTGGAAGGTGAGGTGGTCCAGGTGATGCTGAGTCAAGTCCATATTTTTAAACTTATTTTCAATAAGGCTTTAGATGTTAAGGAGCTTGCTTTTTCTCAGCCGGAATTTATCATTCATATACCTTTGGAGAATACAGCCAAAGAAAAACCTGCAAGTGCTCTACAAATGCTCTTTGGAGATATTTTATCCCGTGGAAAAATTCGCAATTTCCAGTTGGGAAGAGCAAGTGCGGTGATGCTGGTGGGCGAAGACCAAATAGGAAGCTTAAATAATCTGGATATTGTGGCAACAGAAATTGCCACAGATTCGCTCAAGCTGAATTACCCAATCCCATTCGATTATCAGCGGATCTTAATTTCCATTGACAGTATTAACTATTTAATGGGAAATGGTCAGGTTTTTAAAGTAGGAGAAATTGAATTCGATACCGAGCAGCAACTGCTCATAATGAATTCTCTTTCACTCAACTATCCGGAAGGACTTAGAAATGCCTCTACTCAGAATGAATTTCAGATCGATTTGATCGAATTCAAATTGGATTCCTTGATCTTATCGGGAATTGAAGCCAATAGTAATTTGTACTCTGACCTCAATGTGAGGGGAAGTAAATTAGAACTAAAAGGGCTTTATCTGGAAGACTTCAGAAATAAAAATTTACCCAGGCCAATGGATGAATACAAACCTCTTTTTCAGGGATTGTTGCAAAAAATCAACTTTCCACTCAAACTGGACACCTTAAACTTGACAAATACGACAATTATTTATGGGGAAATGGTTGAAGGCAAAAATGAGGAATGGCAGTTCCATCTGGATAATCTAAATGGAGATTTTGTCAATATTACCACCATCCCTGAATTTCAGGATGCTTACGGAAATCTGAACGGGAAATTTGCAGGCAAAATAAAAGGATCCGGAAATCTCGATTTCGATCTAAAAATACCTTATGATCGAGATGAATTCGATATGGATATTAATTTCACTTCATTTCCTTTGACCAAAATCAATGAAATTCTAAAGCCAATTATGAACGGTGAAATCATAAGTGGTGACTTGGCTCGGTTGATTATTAAAATCCATGCAGATTCCATTAGATCAACCAATCAACTTCGATTTGATTACGATAATCTGAAAATTGAGCTGTTTCAGAAAGGAACTGAGAAGAAAAACAGGTTGACCTCCACTCTTGCAAATATTGCCCTGAATTCGTCCAATTTACCTGGAGATAAGAGATACCTAACGGCAAACTATACTACAGTGAGGAATCAATACCGAGGGCCTTTCAACTTAATCTGGAAAAGTACAAAAGAAGGAATCATGCAGATTGTGCCTGGTGGAATTGCAAGAGAAATTCTAAGTACTTCAGATAAATAAATTCCTCTATCGAAATTGATTTACCGGGGTCTCCTTTTCTTCATTTCTTCTGCGATTTCCTTGTCAAGTAAATGGGTGCTTCCTGTCAGATTTTCAATGATATTTTGGTAATTCTTATCATCCCGGTTCTGTGAAAGCTTAGCACTTGCATGGACATCTTCGATTTTCACCTCAAAGCCAACAAGTGCCTTCAGTTGACTTTCAACATAGGCTGGTGTCATAGTTTCCACACGCACTCGATTTTGTCGGCCCTCTTCGTAGATATCTACCAGTGATTTCAAGTGGTCCATCAGTTCTTCCCCTTCAATTATCCTGATTTTTCCATAGATATGAACAGCCAGATAATTCCAAGTAGGAACATTTTCATGGTTGTACCAAGAGGAGGAAATGTAGGCATGGGGTCCTTGGAAAATTACCAATGCATCAGCATCTTCGGATAGCTCTTTCCATTGTGGATTTGCTTTCGCAATGTGTCCGCTTAGAATGGCCCCACCTTTGGGATTTTCTGATAGAATAAAAGGCAGATGAGTTGCCCAAGGTTTCCCCTCTACTTGAGTGACTAGGGTTGCAAAAGCGTTTTTCCTGATGAATTCAATGATTTCTGGTTCGTTTTTCCAAGAGTTTAGCCGATGAATATACATGGTGGTGGATTTTGAATGAAATTGGAAATTTTGAAAATTGAAGACAAAAGTTTTCTTTCATTTTCTCAATAACGCGGATTTTTTCATGAAAACATCTAATTTAGTTAAATGGAAAATCAATCCACCGACAGGCTTCAACTGGCGGCAAAGTTTGTCAACAATACTGGAGCCCCGATTTTTTTAACAGGAAAAGCTGGTACAGGCAAAACCACTTTTCTGCGAGATCTTGGTAGACTTACTCACAAGCGATTTGTAATTGTCGCTCCGACAGGAATAGCCGCGCTGAATGCGAAGGGAGTTACAATCCATTCTCAATTTTTACTTCCATTTGGTACTTTTTTGCCCACTCGCGAAGCTGAGGGAAACTTTACGGACAATCATGGATTCTACACCCAGCAGACGCTAGCCAGACGACATCCCTTGAATCAGTTTCGAAGGAATGTGCTAAAGGCCATTGATCTCCTTGTGATCGACGAAGTCAGTATGCTTCGAGCGGATATTCTGGATGCGATAGACTACCGACTTCGAAGTGTCAAGCGAACCTATAATGTGCCTTTTGGTGGTGTTCAGGTACTTTTGATCGGTGATTTATATCAGCTTCCACCCATAGTCAAAGATCAGGAATGGTCGGTGCTAAGTCGCTTTTACAAATCGATGCACTTCTTTGAGGCGAAGGCGCTGCAAAATTCCGGGATGGTCTATCTCGAATTAGACAAGATCTTCCGGCAGCAGGATGACGTTTTTATCCGAATTCTTAATAACCTCAGAGATAATAGAGCGACACAAGATGATGTCAGGATTCTAAATCAGCATCTCAAAACTCAAGATCAAATTCGGGATTTGCCTCCTTGTATCACGCTCACAACGCACAATTATAAAGCTGACGAACTCAATCTTCGGGAATTACGAAGTTTGGAATCCCCTTCTTTTTTTTATGAGGCAGATGTGGAACGAGACTTTCCGGAAAATCTTTTCCCACTTCCTCTATCCATCGAATTGAAAGTTGGTGCGCGGGTGATGTTCATCAAAAATGACACTTCAGGACTTTCATCTTACTTCAATGGAAAGTTGGCTACAGTGATCAGCCTGGACGAGGAAGACATTGAAGTCGAAATGGATGATTCTCACGAGGAATATGTGTTGAAAAAAGAGCTTTGGGAGAATAAGAAATACCGGATCAATCCAGAGACCAAGGAATTGGAGGAAGAAGTGATCGGGACATTTTCACAATTCCCAATTAAGCTTGCTTGGGCAGTGACGGTGCATAAAAGTCAGGGCTTAACTTTCGACCGGGCGATCATCGATGTGGGGCAGGCATTTGCACCAGGACAAGTATATGTTG
Organism: uncultured Limnohabitans sp.; assembly: GCA_964441195.1. Lineage (GTDB taxonomy): Bacteria > Bacteroidota > Bacteroidia > Cytophagales > Cyclobacteriaceae > Algoriphagus. The sequence continues at coordinate 12,742 of CAYTXN010000023.1, read as the reverse complement.
CTCTTAGCCGATTGCGAAGTTTGGAAGGCTTGGTCCTGCGTACTCGAGTCCAACCTGATGTGATCTATTCTGATCCTAAAGTGGTTGATTTTACGGTTGGAACTGGACTTCAGCAGAGTTTAACAGACTTGCTTTCTGTACATCAAAGTCAGTATTTGAATCAGTTGATTCAAAATACTTTTGAATTTGATAGCCTGATCAAATTGCTTAGTCAGTTTGATAAGGATCAGGAAAGTAGCCTTGATTTTGAAGACGAGAGCTTGAGAAAAGATCTCCCTGTGATCTTTGAATCCTTGTCATCTGAAAGTGAAAATACCCG